>DATNKY010000704.1:0-10343 GCA_035603155.1 Solirubrobacteraceae bacterium | reverse complement strand
GAGGGCCTGCGCAACGGTGACGCGCGCGCTCTGTTGGGCTCGGCGGTCCGCGTGCCGTTGGATGAGCGAGTGCGCGAGCGGATCATCGCTGAGACGCGCGGCAACCCCCTGGCGTTGTTGGAGTTGCCGCGGGGGTCGACGCCGGGCGAGCTGGCGGGTGGGTTCGGTTTGCTGGACGCGTCGGGCCTGTCGGGGCGGATCGAGGACAGCTTTCGGAGGCGGTTGGCGGGGCTCTCGGCGGAGACTCAGCGGTTGTTGTTGGTCGCGGCGGCGGAGCCGGTCGGCGATCCGGTGTTGGTGTGGCGCGCGGCTGGGCGGCTCGGGATCAGGCTGCAGGCAGCGTCGGAGACCGACGGGTTGCTCGCGATCGGCGCGCGCGTGACGTTTCGTCACCCGCTGGTCCGCTCGGCGGTGTATCGGGCGGCGTCGCCGGAGGACAGGCGGGCGGTCCATCGTGCGTTGGCGGACGCGACCGACCCTGAGGTCGATCCCGACCGCCGTGCCTGGCATCTCGCGCAAGCGACGGCGGGGTTTGACGAGGACGTCGCGTCTGAGCTTGAGCGCTCGGCAGGCCGCGCGCGAGCGCGCGGAGGCTTATCGGCTGCCGCCGCGTTCTTGGAACGAGCGACCACGCTGACGCTCGACCCGGGGCGCCGGGCCGAGCGCGCGCTAGCCGCCGCTCAGGCCAAATACCACGCTGGTGCTCTCGACCGGGCACTCGGATTGGTGGCCATCGCAGACTCGGGGCTGCTTACCGAGTTTCAGTGCGCCCAAGTGGATGTGCTGCGCGCACAGATTGCGTTCGCCGTGAACCGCGGCCGCGACGCCCCGCCACTGCTGCTGAAGGCCGCGAAGCGGCTCGAGTCGCTCGACGCGAGGCTAGCGCGCGAAACCTACCTGGACGCGTTGACCGCGGCGGTCTTGTCCCACCGTCTGGCCACGGGCGTCGGTCTCTTGCAGGTCGCCGATGCCGTCCGTACTGCCCCGCCGATGCGACCGCCGCGCGCGTCCGATCTGCTCCTCGATGGCTGGGTGTTGCTGATCACTGAGGGCTACCAGGCCGGGACGCCGATGCTGAAGCGGGCGCTGGGGGCGTTTCGTAGCAAGTCCGTCCCCAGGGATGAGGAGATCCGCTGGCTCTGGCTCGCTTGTCACACGGCTTACGAGCTCTGGGACGACGAAACGTGGCGTCTGTTTTCCGAGCGCCTGGTCGAGCTCGCCCGCGAAGCTGGAGCTCTCGCCGCGCTCCCGATCGCTCTCGACGCGCTCTCCTCTTGGGCCCTGTTCGCCGGGGACTTCGCGAGGGCGGCTTCTCTGGTCGAGGAGGGACAGGCGATCACCGAGGTGACCGGGAGCCACCCGACGGCGTATGGCCCGGTGTTGCTTGCCGCCTGCCAGGGCCGCGAGGACCGCGCCACCGCGCTGATCGCGTCGAGCAGCCAGGAGGTCGTGCGCCGCGGCGAGGGAATGGGGTTGACCGTCATTCAGTGGGCGAGCGCGATTCTCCACAACGGCCTGGGGCGATACGAGGACGCGCTGACTGCGGCCCGACAAGCCAGCGAGGATCCCCATGATCCTCCCCGCGCGCTCCCCGAACTAATCGAGGCGGCCACCCGTTGTGGTGCGCCAGAGGACGCTGCCGACGCCCTCGAGCGGCTCTCGAATAGCACTCAGGCCAGCGGGACCGACTGGGGGCTCGGGAGCGAGGCATGTTCGCGGGCGCTACTCAGCGACGGCGATGCCGCGGAACGGCTCTACCAAGAGTCGATCGAGCGGCTCGGCCGGACGGGTGTTCGGTTTGCACTCGCACGCGCTCATCTGCTCTATGGCGAGTGGCTGCGCCGCGAGCGCCGCCGACTCGACGCCCGCGAGCATCTGCGCACCGCCCACAAGCTATTCACGGAGTTCGGCATGGAGGCATTCGCCGAGCGCGCCCGGGTCGAGCTCGTGGCAACGGGCGAGCACGCGCGCAAACGGACCGTCGAGACGCGCGACGACCTGACCCCTCAGGAAGCACAGATCTCCCGCCTCGCGGCAGCCGACGCCACGAACCAAGAGATCGCCGCGCAGCTGTTCATCAGCCCTAGCACCGTCGACTACCACCTCCGCAAGGCATTCCGCAAGCTCGGAGTGAAGTCCCGCCACCAGCTCAAGCAACATCTACTCCAGTCAGACGCACCCGGGGACCCCGCGGCTCGGGGGAACTGACCGTCAAACACGGGGCGAAGGTGCACAGTCATTGTCGGAGACAGATGGTTCCGAGGTCGAAGCCGTAGATCGGCTGTTAGATCTGGCAGACGACGCGTGCGGTACGCGACTCGCTGCTGCTTGCCTCGATCGGCGGCCCGAAGGAGGAACCTCGGCGGGCGGGCGTTCAGTCGGTATGGCTGTCGGCGGCGTCGTCAGGGTGGATGATGGAGCCGCGGTCGGTATCTGCGTTGAGAGGGCTCGGCTACCGTTCGCCGGTAAGACGCAGATCAAAGGCCATGGCACCGACCAGAGGCAGGCAACGAGATGAACACGATCGGCACTGAGGAGCATTTCGTGACCGACGAGGTCGTCACCGCGTGGAGCCGGCTTGACCCCGATTCGCGCGAGGACTCGTCGGCTAGCACTCCCCCGGGGGAGATGGGGGAGCGGCTGCGCGAAGTCGGAGCGCGCCGGATCGCGGCGATGGACGAAGCAGGGCTCGACGTCCAGGTGATCTCGCTCACCTCGCCGGGCCTCCACAGCCTTCCGGCGAACGAGGCCACTCGCTTGCAGGTCGATACGAACGACCGGATCGCCGAGTTGGTGAACGCCCACCCGAATCGGTTCCAGGGCTTCGCCACGCTCGCCTTCCCGGCACCTGTCGCCGCCGCGCAAGAGCTTGAGCGCGCGATCACCAAGCTCGGCCTCAACGGTGCTCTCATCTTCGGCCGCACCGGTGAGCGGAATCTCGACCACCCAGACAATTGGCCGATCTTCGAGGCCGCGGCGTCGCTGCGCGCCCCGCTGTACATCCACCCGCAGATCCCACAGCCGCGGGTTCGGGCCGCGCTATACGCGGGCTTCGACAACGCCATCGACAACGCGTTTGCGACATTCGGAATCGGCTGACACTACGAGTCCGGCGTGCAGTTCCTGCGGCTCGCGCTCGCCGGCGTGTTCGACCGCTTCCCCGACCTCCAAGTCATCCTTGGCCACTGGGGCGAGGTGATCCTGTTCTATCTCGACCGCGCTGACGGGCTGGCCATGCAGGCCAAGCTCCCCCTCCTGTTCTCGGAGTACGTTCGCCGAAACGCCTACATCACACCCGGCGGCATCTACAGCCGGCGCTACCTGCGGTGGGCAGTCGAGGTGGTGGGCACCGAGCGCATCCTGTTCGCGACCGATTACCCCTACCGGCCCGGCCCCGATGGTGGCGTCGAGGAGTTCCTTCAGGCCTCCGGACTCGATCCGACCGACCAGGAGCGAATCGCCGCCGGCAACTGGGATGCGCTCGTGAACGGCATCCGGCGCTGACCATCGCCCGAGTCGTGACCTCGTGAACGGGCAGTCTCGGGCCGCGGCCGTGCTGGCGTTCCGCGGCCGTGTACAGGTTTGATCGAGACCCGTCCCGCAACGTGGGTTTGAGCTAGCTCGGGGCCCTGGCGCCTGCGGTGGGCCGGAGTGATGATCAGGGGGGAGGTGTAGGCCGTAGAAGCCTTCCCTGCGGAACCTGGCGCCGTTGGGCGTGTAGCTCACCCGGAGTCTGAGGATCACGCGGTAGGTGTGGTGGCGTACCAGCTGTTGTCCGTGCTTGTTGGAGGTCACGCAAAGCTTGAGTGTGGTCGGGTGGGGTGCGCTCGTGTGTGCGCGGGCGATCACGAGCCGGGCCTCCGTTCGGCTGATCGTCGCGGCAGGCTCACATGTAGCAACGATCACATTCGGCGACACCCAGAACGCAGGCAACGACTGCGAGGTGTTCGGCGACGTCTACGCGAGCTGAGCGTCCTGTCGGGCCGGCAGCGCGACGCTGTCGCACAGTCGCCTGCCGACCCGCGGTGGTCGCGCGTCGATCAGGCAACGGTGCGACGTTGGAACAGGCGTGATGCGGCGACGCTTGAGAGGGTGAGGAGGCAGAGGCACCAGGCGATCGCGAGCAACGCCTCGTGAGCAGTGCTCGCGCCCGTGGACGTGTGTCCCATCCACAGTCCGCGCATCGTCTCGACGATTGGCGTGAATGGCTGGTGCTCGGCGAACGCCTGAAGCACGGCCGGCAAGGTGTGCTGGGGGACGAACGCGGTACTGACGTAGGGCAGGAACATGAGCACCATCGAGAACGAGCTGGCCGCCTCCGGCGTGCGCGCGAGCAACCCCACCGCAACCGCCAACCACGACAGGGCAAGGATCAGGAGCACGATCATCGCCGCTGCGGCGGCCCAGTCTGGCGCTGAGCCTGTCGGCCGCCAGCCGACGGCGAGCCCGACGCCGATCACGAGGGTCGTCGCGACGAGGTTGCGGGCGAGGCTGGCCACGACGTGGCCGAGAAGCACCGACGAGCCCGCGATCGGCATCGACCGGAACCGGTCGACGATGCCGTTGGTCATGTCGGTGGCGACTGCGACGGCGGTCGTGCCGGCACCGAATGCCGCGCACAGCACGATCAGCCCGGGCACGACGTAGTCGACGTACTTGCCGTTCGTCCTCATTGCGCCGCCGAAGACGTAGACGAACAGCAGCATCAACACGACCGGGAGCATGAGGGCCGTGAAGAACGCCTCGGGATCGCGCAGTGACCGCCGGACGTTGCGGGTGATCATCACCTGTGAGTCCTTCAGCGCGTAGGTCAGAGTCATCGGGCAAGTTCCTTTGATCGGGGCCGGGTCGGGTGGTTGTCATCGGTGAGGGCTAGGAACACGTCGTCGAGGCTCGGGCGATAGGTCGAGACCCTGAGCGCCGGCGTCCCGGCGTCCTCGAGACGGCCGAGCATTCTCAGAATCTCGTCAGCTGCACCGCTCGTGGCGACGTCGATCGTCCGCAAGTGGCTGTCGGTGCGAGCGGCGCTCAGACTCCCGAGGGCACCCTTGTAGCTGGCGGGGTCGGCGAACTGCAGCCGGACCATCTCCGCACCGATGCTTGCTTTGAGCTCGTCCGGCGTCCCGCGGGCCACGATACGGCCGTGGTCGAGGACTGCGATCGCGTCGGCGAGCTGGTCGGCCTCCTCGATGTACTGCGTGGTCAGCAGGACGGTGACGCCTTTTTCGGCGAGGCGGCGCACGGTGCCCCACAGCTGCTCGCGGCTGCGCGGGTCAAGTCCTGTGGTCGGCTCGTCGAGGAACAGCAGCTCCGGCGGCTCGATCATGCTGATCGCCAGGTCCAACCGGCGCTTCATGCCACCGGAGTAGGCCTTGACGCGGCGGTCGCGGGCGTAACCGAGATCGAACTCGGCCAGAAGCGTCCGCGCCCGGGCACGCGCCGCGGGGCGGGACAGGCGCAGCAGCTGGCCCATCATCTCGAGATTCTCCTGACCGGTCAGCACGTCGTCGACCGCGGCGAACTGACCGGTCAGGCTGATCGATCGCTTCACGCCGCCGGGGTCGCTCAGCAGGTCGTGGCCTGCGATCGTCGCTGTCCCGGCATCGGGACGGATCAGGGTGGCGAGGATTCGCACCATCGTGGTCTTGCCGGCCCCGTTGGACCCAAGCAGCGCAAGCACGGAGCCGGTCTCAAGAGCGAGATCAACCTGATCGAGCACCACCTGGTCGCCAAATGATTTGCAGATATTGTCGGTGATAACTGTGTATGGCATACACGTACTGTATATTGCGCACACAGTTGTTGTCAAGCGGCCGAAGGAGCGAATCGATGCGATCCGAGAAAGCACCCGCCCTGCCGCCAGGATTTGACCTGCTATGGGGCCGACGCCGCGGTGGCACGCGTGGCCCAAAGCCCGGCTTGTCGATCGACGCGATCGTCGAAGCCGCTGTCGCTGTCGCCGACGCCGAGGGTCTCGGCGCAGTCTCGATGGCGCGCGTCGCGCACGAGCTCGGCTTCACCACGATGTCGCTGTACCGACATGTCAGCAGCAAGGACGAGCTCCTCCAGCTGATGTGGAACGCGAGCGCACAAGGCGCCGAGGAGGTTGTCCTGGCAGGTGATACCTGGAGGCAGCGGCTGCGAATGTGGGCGATCGTCCAGCGCGAGATGATCGACCTTCATCCCTGGATCACGCAGATGCCGATGGCCACACCGCCAATGGCGCCGAATTCACTGACCTTCGTCGAGAAAGGGCTCGAGGCGCTGGATGCCAGCGGCCTAGCCGACGCTGACAAGCTCCGCGTGATCGGCCTTATCAGCTCCTACACGCTCAGCGAGGCGCGCATGGCCCACGACGCCACCCGCGCCGCCCAACAGTCGCCCCGGACTGACGGCGGCACACCGACCCCGCCCTGGACGTTCGAATCGCTCCTGCGAGAGCTCATCGACCGGCGGACCTACCCACGTCTTTACCAGATCGCCTGGTCTGAGGAGATCGACGACAACCCCTCCGGCTCTGACGAACACGAGGAGTACCTGTTCGGCCTCGACCGCATCCTCGACGGCGCCCAGGCCCTCATCGACCGAAGCCAAGCACAGCCCGAATAGCCCCCCGCTGACCGCGTCCAGCCCATGCCCCTTGCACGCGCTTCACCAGTGGCCGTAGTGCAATCTGTCGCGTGGCGAGCCCGGCCGGTCTAGCGGTAGGGCTCGGGGGCGTGGTGGAGCTGGCGCCAGTTCTTGGGGTCGTGACCGAACACGACGATTGCGCCGGTCTCATCGGCCAGTTCGTGCAGGCGTCGCAGTGACCGGGCGGCATCCTCGCGGGAGTGAAACGCGCGCACGTGGGAACGGCCTTCCCATTGGGCCAGGTTGTCGGAGGCGTCGGCAGTGATCAACACCGGGCCCGTGTCGGCCAGGTCGATCAGCAAGGACATGTGGCCTGCAGCGTGGCCCGGGGTCTCAACCAGCCGGATCAGGCCATCGCCGAACAGGTCGGTGTCGCCGTTGACCGTCTGCCAATGCAGATCGGGCCGGTCGTAATCGGCGCGGATGTACCCGCTCTGCATTGGGTCATCCGCGGCCAGCGCAGCCTCGCGCTCCCGCGCGTGAACGACCACGACAGCGTTCGCGAAGTGGCCGAGCGCGCCCGTGTGATCGATGTGCAGATGGGTCTGGACGATGTGCGATACCTCCCCGGGAGCGACCCCGAGCTCCCGCAGCTGGGCCTCGCAGTGCTGTTCTTCGCTCATGTGAACTTCGAACACGTTTGCCAATGCGCCCCAATGGGCGTGCGGGTCACGTGAGACCGCGAGCGGGTTGCCGCCGTCGACGACGATCAGGCCTTGGGGATGGCGCAGCAAAAAGAACGGGACCGGAACCTCGACGTCGCCGAGCGCGAGTGTGCCGCTGTCGAAGAGGTAGAGCTCTAGTTCTGCGGCCACCGGAAGGATCGTACGCCCGCCGAGGGCGATCGGACAGTCAGACCGCAATGCGATCCAACATGCGCGGCATCCCGCGAGCGGGCGGTTCTGCGGCGAGCCAGGGGCTGTGAACGCGATCGATTGCTGACCAGCGAGCTGTCCCCTACGGAATGTCGCGCTCGTCTAGCAAGCAGCCTGGAACCCGACAAGAAACGATTGGAGCCAACGATGCGCAAGATCACGGAGTCCACCTTCATCTCGCTCGACGGCGTCACCGAAGACCCGCGCGCCTGGGCGATGGGTTACTTCAACGAGCACGCCCAACAAGCAGCCCTCGAACAGTTGCAAGCCAGCGACGCGATGCTGATGGGACGAGGCACCTACGAGTACTTCGCCGCGGCTCTGCCAACCGCCAGCCCGTACGCCAACGCGATCAACGCGATCCGCAAGTACGTGTTCTCCACCACCTTGGTGAGGGCGGACTGGAACAACTCCACGATCATCTCCGATGACCCCGCGGCCGCCGTCAACGAGCTCAAGCAACAGGACGGCCGTGACCTCATCATGTACGGGCACGGGCGCCTCAGCCAAACCCTGCTCGAGCATCACCTCCTCGACGAAATCCGATTCGCGGTTCACCCATTACTACTCACCGGGCGAGCGGCCGGTCGTGACAACCGCCAAACACCCCCACTCAAGCTCATCGCCGCAACCCCACTGCCGAGCGGCGTCGTCGCCCTCTCCTACCAGCCCGACCACAGCTGAACCGGACAAGCCAGGCGGGTCCCCAGCCCGCTGGCCCGCATAAGGGCGACAACACGGCCGATGGCCCCACGCCGAACCGGCGCAGTGGCCGCCGATCAACTGATCAACCACGAACGCGTGATTCGAACCATGTGTGATCCTCAAAGCAGGACGCTGACTCTGATGCGCTAGGCGATTAGTCTCGCTGTGGTTTGGAGTCTGCATATCAACCGCCCACTCGAGCAGCTCGTGTTGTCCTCCCGGAAAGGAAGCGGCGCATGGCCTCACTGATCCTCAAGATGTCCATCTCGCTAGACGGGTACGTCGCACCACCGGACGGCAGTAGTGACTGGGTCACCGCGGGACGTTCCGAGGACGGTGCCGCCTGGACGCTCGAGACCGTGAGCAACGCCGGCACGCACCTCATCGGCGCCGCGACGTACACCCGATGGGCCACGTTCTGGCCCAGCGCCGCCGGGCCGTTCGCCAAGCCGATGAACGAGATCCCCAAGATCGTGTTCTCGAACTCACTCGCGTCCGCGGACTGGCCTGAGACGACAATTGCCGCCGGAGACCTGGCCGAAGCCGTCATGCAGCTCAAGCAGGAGCGCTCCGGCGGATACCTGCTGGCGCAAGGCGGGACACGGCTCGCGCGGTCACTCGTCGCGAGCGGCCTGATCGACGAGTACCGGCTTGTTGTGCATCCGGTCGTCCTGGGCGCGGGCGAGCGGCTCTTCGACGCACCGCTCACCATCAAGCCGATCAGCACCACGGCCTTCAGCCGCGGAGCGGTCGCCCACGTCTTCGAGGCGCACCCGTGATCGTGCCCGAGCCAACCAGGGAGTGAACGCGCATCCGGCACACTCGCCCCCTTGTCGCTCAGGCAGGTGCGAGACCGTCACTGCTGCTTCGGGTCGGCTGGCGGACTTCGCCGCCCGCGCTGATGGCTCACGCAGCTTGGGAACACATCCCTTAGGGTTTTAAGGGTGCCCGGCCTGCTCGGAAAGCTCGATCACTGCGTGATTCACGTATCGGACTGGACGGTCTCGACCCCGTTCTACCGAGACGTGCTCGGTGCCGAGCTCATCGACCGCGGCGATGGCACGTGGGCATACCGCTTCGGCACCGAGCAGCTCAACGTCCACGGTCCCGGCGCGATCGGCACCCCCCTCGCCAAGATCCCGGTTGCGCCCGGCAACAGCGATCTGTGTTTTGAGTGGGACGGCCCAATCCAGGACGCCGTCGAACATCTAAAGCGCCATCACGTCGACGTTGAGCTCGGGCCAGCGGAGCGCGACGGCGCTAAAGGCCGGGGGATCAGCGTCTACTTCCGCGATCCCGACGGAAGCCTCCTGGAGTTCCTCTCCTACCGCAGCTGAGATCGAGCCAGCCAGAAAGCCGGCGTTCGCTCGCGTGGCCTCGGGCCGGCGGAAGCGATCGTAGCTCCGACGCCGTTGGCGCTCAATGCAGCCTCGCCGACCGCTGGTTGTTGAATCACGCCTCACAGGGTTCTTGACCCGTGCCGTGGAAGAAGATGGAATGCGCGTTCGATAGGACACCGCCTCCAGTCCCGGTCGTGAGCGGGGTACGAGGCCCAACCAGTGGAGGTGCCAGATGGCAGAGCTCCCGCCGCCCCCGAAGGGGATTGTGCTGACCCACTTCATCGTCTCAGACGATGTCGAGCGCTCTCGGCGCTTCTACACCGAAGTACTCGGCGGCAACGTGGCCTTCTCCGGCCCCGGAGGGCTGACCTACGTCGCGCTATCCAACAGCTGGATCATCATCAACGTCGGGGGCGGCCCGACCGACGACAAGCCCACGGTAACCCTCCAGACGCCACGCGATCCCGACCGGGTCAGCAGCTTCCTGAATATCCGGGTCAAAGACATCGCGGCCGTGTACGCAGAATGGAGCGCCCGTGGCGCTGAATTCCTGACGCCGCCGAAGCAGCACCAGTACGAGATCCGCTGCTACATCCGCGATCCCGATGGCCACCTCATCGAGGTGGGGCAAACCACTGACCCGGAGGGCGACTGGGTGCCCGATCACTGGCCCCCAGACGGAATCGCTCTGGCCCAATTCATCGTGTCAGACGACATCGAGCGCTCTCGGCGCTTCTACACCGAAGTGCTCGGCGGCAGGGATGCGTTCTCCGGACCTGGAGGCCTGACCTAC
>DATNKY010000507.1:0-9486 GCA_035603155.1 Solirubrobacteraceae bacterium | reverse complement strand
CTGCCGCCGCCGGAGAGAAACCCGGTCTTGAACCCGTAGACCTCCTGGGACATGGAGACCGAGTGATCGCGATAGACCCAGCCGCCGGGCTCGATGTCGATCGTCTCACCGGCCTCGAGCTGCTTCTCGAACACGTTGCCGTAGCCGTGGACCCAGACGACGCCCTCGTGGTCGCCGGCGAAGAACTGATCTACGAAGAAGCCGCCGCCGTAGAGCATGTTCGCGAACCCCTTGATCCGGCTGTAGTCGTACTCGACGTTGCGGGTCGCGGCCAGGAACTGATGCTCGCGCACGATGATCCCCTCGCCGGGTTGCAGGTGCAGCGCTGCGATGTGCCCCGGCGCGTCGCGACTGAAGGCGATCTCGCCCGCCGACTGGGCCTCGAGCAGCAGCAGCGGCATGCCTCCGAACGCCCGTCGCTTGAGCCCCTTCTTCAGCGGATGGAGGCCGATCTGCATCTCCGGGTACTTCCACAGCAGCACGTGGTGTTCGAAGTAGATCGGCACCTGCCCGTCGAGCGCCATGTGAAGCACGGGCACGAGCTCGCCCTCGAGCCTGTAATTGAGGCCGGGCGCACTGCCCTGCGTGATCTGGGTCGGAAGGATGATTGGGGCTGCCGGCATCGGCTTCTCCTTGTCTGCGTGCGTTCGAGGCAGCCGGTTCCCGCTGCCCGGGGTGCAGACGCAGACGCTAGCGCCGGTGGCCTCGCGGTGCGCGAAAGGTGGCGCGGGCGCGAGATCGGGCCATAATCGCGTTCGTGGCGACGATCTACATCACCGGCCACCGCAACCCGGACACCGACTCGATCGCCTCGGCGATCGGCTACGCCGAGCTCAAGAACCGCCTCGAGATCGACAACGAGTACGTCCCGGTCCGGCTCGGGGACTGCAACGCGCAGACACGCTGGCTGCTGGACCGCAGCGCTGCGCCCGAGCCGATCTTCCTCCCCCACGTGATGCCGCGCGCGCGTGACGTGATGCACACGAGCTTTCCGATCACGAGCCAGGACGCGCCGATCCGCGAGGCGGGCCTGGAGATGAGCAGGGCCGACCTCGAACTGGTCCCGATCGTCGACGAGCGCGGGTCCCTGAGCGGCGTGCTGACCGAGCGCGAGCTGGCTCGCCGTTACATCCGCGAGTCGCGCCGTACGTCGACGCTCGAGGACGCGCCGACCCACATAGACGCGGTCGCGGCCGTGCTCGAAGGCGAGCTGGTCGCCGGCGACGACTGTCCGCTGTCGGGGCGCGTTTGGGTGCAGTCGATGGACGCGAAGACCGATCGCAGCGGGATCGGGGACGGAGACGTCGTCGTCGTCGGCGATCGGCCCTCCGCACAGCTGCTCGCGATCGAGCGCGGCGCGGCGCTGCTGATCCTGTCCAACTCGGTCACCCCCAACGACGAGGTCCTACGCCGTGCCGGCGAGCGGGGCGCGGCGATCGTGATCTCGCCGCTCGACAGCTACGTCTCGGGCCGGATGGTGACGCTCGCGGCCCCGTGCCGTGCGTTGATGGAGAAGGACCCGCTGACGGTGACGCCTGACTTCCTGGTCGAAGACATGTCCGAGCAGATCAAGGAGACGCACTACGGTGCCGCCGTCGCGGTCGATGGCGACCGCCGCCCGGTCGGGCTGATCACGCGCTCGGACCTCGTCGCGCTGCCGCGGCGCAAGGTGATCCTTGTCGATCACGCCGAGCAGGCGCAGAGCGCGGTCGGGATCGGCGAGGCCGAGATCGTCGAGATCCTCGACCACCACCACATCGGCTCGATCGAGACCCGCGTGCCGGTGACCGCGACCTTCGATCCGGTCGGCTCCACCGCGACGCTGGTCGTCGAGCGCTTCCGCCAGAACGGTCTCGAGCCGAGCCGGTCGTCGGCCGTGATGCTGCTCGGCGCCGTCCTGTCGGACACCGTGATTCTCAATTCTCCAACGACCACCGAGCGCGACCGCGCGGTCGTCGGCTATCTCGAGCGCGCCCTATCGGTCGACGCGCATGAGCTGGGCCGCGAGATGTTCGAGTCGACCACCGACGTCTCCGGCGTCAGCGCCGACACGATCATCACCCAGGACGCGAAGCGCTACGAGGTGCGGGGCGGGCAGACGATCTGCATCGCGCAGGTCGAGGTCGTCGGCAGGGGCCTGCTCGAGCGCAAGGACGAACTGCTCGAGGCGCTGCGCCGCGAGCAGGACAATAAGGAACTGCTGCTGTACGCCCTGATGGTGACCGACGTCCTCGAGCACGGCACCGAGATGCTGGTGGCCGGTGACACGGCGCTCGTCGCTCGGAGCTTCGGCGTCGACCCTCATGACAGCACGATCGACCTGCCCGGCGTGATGAGCCGCAAGAAGCAGGTCGCCCCGAGGCTGATGACGGCGTTCTGATCGCCGGCGATCGACGCCCTCGGTGACCGGCCCGCCGCCGTCGTTCAGCGCGCTCCGATGCCCACGACGAGCGACGGCGCCTCGCCCCACAGCTGCTCGAGCCGGTAGTACTCGCGCGTCTCGGGGGTGAAGATGTGGACCACGACGTCGAGATAGTCGATCAGGATCCAGTGCCCCTGGGTGAGGCCTTCGACGCGGGCCGGCAACAGCGAGTGGACGGACTTCATACCCAGGTGGATCGCGTCATGGATCGCGCGCGTCTGCCGGTCGGTCCGGCCGGTGCAGATGACGAAGTAGTCCGCGTACCCGATCATCCCGCGCAGATCGAGCTGTACGATGTCGATCGCCTTCCGGTCGGAGGCGAGCTCCGCGATCGCGGCCGCCATCTGCTCAGGGTTGATCGTCGGCTGTTCCGGGCTCATTGCTCCCTCTGGGCGTACAGGTCGTGTCTGTCGATGTAGTCGGCCACCCGGTCGGGGACCAGGTAGCGGATCGGTTGACCCGCCCTCACCCGGCGGCGGATCATCGTCGAGGAGACCCCGATCCGGGGCATCTGGAAGAAGCGCGCGCGCTCTCCTCCGCGCAGTACGTCGAGCGAGGTCTGCACGGCCTCGCGAGCCGTGCCGCGGCGCTTCGCGATCGCCAGCGTGGCGAGATCAAGAACTCGCTCGGGGTCGCGCCATCGCGGGAGACCTACGGCGATGTCGCCCCCGACGATCAAGAAGAGCTCGTAGGTGGACGCTTTCGAAGTCAGCTCTTGGAGGGTATCGACCGTGTACGACGGCCCGTCGCGGCCGAGCTCGATGTCGGAAACCTCGAACCGGTCGTCGTCGCACACCGCCAGGCGGCAGAGTTCGAGCCGGTGCTCGGGACCGGGCTCGTGCTCGACTGGTTTGTGCGGCGGAATCCGGGCCGGAACGAGCATCACGCGGTCGAGCTCGAGCTCGAGGTAGGCCTCCTGTGCGCACACGAGGTGACCGAGATGTGGCGGGTTGAAGGTCCCGCCGAGGATTCCGAGACGCACGGCGCTCAGCGACGGCTCGTCAGCGGATCTGGCCGTCGCCTTCGACGAGGTACTTGAACGTGCACAGCTCGCGGAGCCCGATCGGCCCGCGAGCGTGGAGCTTCTGGGTCGAATTGCCGATCTCGGCGCCCATCCCAAATTCCCCTCCGTCGGTGAAGCGAGTCGACGCGTTGACGTACACGCAGGCCGCGTCGACGCCGAGCTCGAACGAGCGCGCGGCGACGGTATCGCTGGTGACGATCGCCTCCGAATGTCCGCTGCCGTGCGTATTGATGTGCATGATCGCCTCGTCGGTCGAGTCGACGACGGCGACGGCCATCTCGAGCGCGAGGTATTCGGTGTCCCAGTCCTCGTCGTCGGCGGCGTCGATCGCGACGCCGGGGGCGGCCGCACGGGCCCGCTCGTCGCCGTGGAGGGTCACGCCCACGTCGCTCAGCGCGCCGAGTACGCGGGGCAGAAACCGAGCCGCCACGTCGCTGTGGACGAGCAGCTTCTCGGAGGCGTTGCAGGTTCCGGGACGCTGGAGCTTCGAGTTGGAGACGATCGCCTCGGCGATGTCGAGATCGGCGGTCGCATCGACGTAGACGTGGTTGTTGCCCGATGCCGCGTAGATCACCGGGATCGTCGCGACCTGCTTGAGCGCCGCCTTGAGCCCTTCGCCACCTCGGGGGATGATCAGGTCGACGACGCCGTTCTGCGTCGCGAGCTCCGCCAGCTCGCCGCGGTCGCCGCCGGCGAGCAGCGACATCGCGCCAGAGGGCAGGCCGGCGGCCAGCGCCGCGTCCGAGGCCACGCCGGCGAGCACCGCATTCGAGTGCGCCGCCGAGCTCGAGCCCCGCAAGACGACCGCATTGCCGGATTTGAGGCACAGCGCGGCGGCGTCGATCGTGACGTTGGGCCGCGCCTCGTACACGACCGCGACCACGCCCAGCGGGACGCGGACCCGCCGCAGCGCCAGCCCGTTGGGCAGCGTCGACCCGTCGATCACCTCGCCGACCGGGTCGGGCAGCGCCGCGATCTTGCGCACGCCGGCGGCCATCTCGGCGATCCGCCCCTGGGTCAACGTCAGGCGGTCGATCAGCGCATCTGACAGCTGCGCCTCGCGGCCGAGCTCGACGTCGCGCGCGTTGGCCTCGAGGATCTCATCGGCATGCTCGAGCAGCGCGCTCGCGATCGCCTCGAGCGCCTCGTCCTTGACCCGCGAGCTGACCGTCGCGAGCTCGCGCGCCGCGCGCTTGGCGGCGGCGCAGGTCTCGGCGATCGACAGTGCCGTGCTGGCCATCGTCGCTACAGATTACGCAACTAGCAAGGAGTCCCGGCAGATCGCCTGGCCAGCGTCACGCGAGGACGAAGTAGTCACGGTGGATCGCCTCTTCGCTGGCGCGCGGCAGCAGCTCGCGCACGGCGCCCGACTGCAGTCCGCGCACCGTGCGCAGCTCGGCGGCCGAGTAGTTGCAGATCCCCTTGCCCACGGCCTCCTCGTCGAACACGATCTCGACTGCGTCACCGGCGCCGAACGTCCCGAGCACATCGACCACGCCGACCGGGAGCAGGCTCGTCCCCCCCTCGCGCAGCGCCCGCGCGGCGCCTGCGTCGACCAGCACCCGGCCTCGCGCCGGCTTGGCGTACTTGAGCCACAGCTTGAAGCTCGAGTAGCGGCCCTCGCGAGCGGGAAATCGGGTTCCGACGCGCTGGCCCGCCGCGGCGGCGGTAATCACACCCGGCTCCAGCCCGCTGGCGATCACGGTCGCGATCCCGGAGGCGGTGGCCATCTCGGCCGCCACCACCTTGGAGCGCATGCCGCCCGACCCCAACGGCGAGGCGGCATAGCCGATGTCGAGCGCCTCGAGAGCGGCGAAATCGGTCACCTCCTCGATCAGCTGCGCGTCGGCATCGAGGCGCGGATCGGCGGTGAACACTCCGTCGGCATCGGTCAGCAGCAGCAGCCGGTCGGCACCGAGCAGGATCGCCACCTGCGCGGCGAGGAAGTCGTTGTTGCCGAACGAGATCTCGTCGGTGGTGGTCGTGTCGTTCTCGTTGATGACCGGGACCACGCGCCAGTCGAGCAGCTTGCGCAGCGTCTGGCGCGCGTTGAGATAGTGCGTGCGGGCGCTCATGTCGAAGAACGTCAGCAGCACCTGCGCGGTCGGGGTGTCCCGTGCACGCAGCAGCTCGTCGTAGACCTGGTACAGCTTGCCCTGGCCGACGGCGCTCGCCGCCTGGAGCTCGTCGATCGCGCGCGGGCGCAGCGGGAGCGCCATCACTCCCATCCCGCGGGCGATCGCGCCGCTGGTCACGACGATCAGCGATTCACCGGCGTGGTGAAGCTCGGCGAGTTCGTCGCTGATGCGCTCGAGCACGTCCTCGCGGACGGCACCTCGCTCGTCGGCGACGATGCTCGATCCGAGCTTTACGACAAGGAGGCTCACGCCGCGAGAGCTTACGAGGCCAAGCCGCACGTGCGAGGGGGCACACGCCCGCGCCCCCTCTCACGTGACGATTGGGTCAGCTCATCACACGCGCGCTACTCACCCTCTACCCGACGTTCGTGCGGGGCACCACGGGTTGGCCGGGACCCCCGCGCACGGGACCGGCATCGTCGGCAGATGCTTGGGCAGCGGATGCATGACGACTCGCGCCTGACTCGGGTACGGCTTTCCGCCGGGACATGGGAGGTTGACTCCCACCAACGATCCCTCGTTGCCGCACAGGAGCTCCAACACGAGCGGCACATTGTCATTGGCCGCCGCAGGTGCGCCCGTGCACGCCGGGTGCGTCTGCTCCAGGCCGGCGGGTGAGGTGGTGAGGCCGGCCGGGTCGGAGTTTGCGCTGTAGCAGTTGGTCGGGTTGCCATCCAGGAAGTTGACCGCCCCGATGTCGCCGTTCGTCGCGTGACCGAAACCGCCGTTGTTCGCGAATCTGTTCTTGACGATCGCGTCCCCCCAATTGTCAAACAGACAGGCGAGGCTGATGCCGAGGAAGGTGAAGTTCAGCTTGCCGCCGATGCACGGCGGTCCGCCGTCCCCCTGCTGGATCTGGATCAGCACCCCCCATGCCTTGTTGCGGACGAACCGGTTATCCATGATCGTGTCGTTGCGGGCGCCGCTGAGCGACAGGCCCGTGCCCAGGGGCGTGGAACCGGCCTGACCGACCTGCGGCACGTTGGCGTTGTTGTTGTCGTGGACATAGTTGTGCATGAACACCCAGCACGAGTGCGTATGCGTGATCGGGCTGATGCCGTTGTTTGGACACGCGCCGTTCTGGGGTGCTGGAGGATCCCCGTTCTCGGTATCGGTGTCGAAGCCGTCCTGGTTTGAGTTGAACTCGGAGTTCTTGACCACGAGCTGGCCGCCGGAGTTGGTCCCCGAATAGCCAAGTGAGTTGAACTCGGCGTGGGCGCGGTTGATCGTCTGATCGCATCGCTGCTGGCAGGCACCGATGTAGAAACCGGAGTCGCTGAAGTTGCTGGCGTACGTCTGAAACCAGGTGCCACCGGTCCAGTTGCTGGAGAAGATCCCGTACTGCGCTCCGGTCCCGTTACTGCGGTAGAACGTGTTCGTGGCGCTCAGATACGAGCCGTAGTAGCCGTGGCCTCCGATCTTCCCGCTGCCGTCGCCGCCGTTCCACCAGATCTCGTTGCCGGCGTCGCCCTTGCCGCTGAGGAAATTACAGGCGGTCAGGTTCTGGACCCAGACGTTGGCGGCCTTCCAGACCATGATCCCGTTGAGCCCGAGATGTCGGCTCTTGACGCGCGGACCGAGGTTCTGGTCGCGAGCTGCGCGGCTGCACGGCGGTCCCGACTTGGTCCCATCGATGATCACCGTGTTGCGGTTCATCCCGCGCAGATACACCCTGGGCTTCGTGAGCAGCACACCCGCCGGGGTGTTCTTGCGTCCGGCCGGCTCTGAGCCGGACTTGGTCTTGTAGTCACCGGGGCCGACAAGAACCCAGTCACCTGGCTTGGCGGCCCTGACGGCCGCCTGAACCGAGCTGAACTGCCCACGGACCCCGTGATAGGTGCCGACCCTCAGGACCCGCGCGCCGGCGGAAGCGGCGAACACGGCCACTCCGCCCAAAGCGAGCATTACCGCAACAACACGATGCATTCTTCTTCTCCTCTAACCAAACAGCCGGCCGGCCGGCGCGGGATGGTAGCGGGTCGCGCCGGTCAGATGTCGGGGTCGAGATCGAACGCCACGCCGGCGATCTCGACCTCGTCGCCGGCCTCGAAGCCCTCGGCTTCGAGCGCTCGGATCACGCCGATGCCCCGCAGGCGCCGCTCGAGGTGGGCCAGCGCCTCCTCGTTGTCGAGGTCGTAGCGGGCCACGAGGCGCTCGATCCCGGAGCCCCTGACCGCGAAGCTCCCCTCGCTGGTGCGGTGAACGGTGTAGCGGCGCTGGGCAGCAGGCCTGAACACGCGGTGCTCGGGGAGCTCGAGCGCCTGCCCGTCGGGCGTCACCGGCTCGGTGGCCTCCGGCACGCGGCGCATCAGCTCCACCGCGAGCTCGCGCAGCCCGAGGCCGGTGACCGACGATGTGACGATAACCGGGACGTCAGGTCCCAGCCGCTTGACCCACCGCGCTCGGGCCTCGTCCCGGAATCGCTCGTCGACGAGGTCGGCCTTCGAGAGCGCGAGGATGCGCGGCAGCGCCGCGAGCCGGGGGTCGTGGCGTTTGAGCTCGAGCTCGACCGTCTCATGGTTGCTGACAGGATCCGAGCCGTCGAGCGGGAGAAGATCGAGCACGTGGACGAGCAGGCGGGTGCGCTCGACGTGGGCGAGGAACTCGTGGCCGAGGCCCGCGCCGGCGCTCGCTCCTTCGATCAACCCCGGGATGTCGGCGAGCACGAGCTGGCGCTGATCGCCGTCGAGCGTCCCGAGCACCGGCTGCAGCGTTGTGAACGGGTAGTCGGCGACCTTCGGCTGGGCACGCGTCATCCGCGCCAGCAGCGACGACTTGCCGGCGTTAGGCACCCCGATCAGACCCACGTCGGCGAGCAGCTTCAGCTGCAGCGCGACCCATGTCTCATCCCCCGAGAGCCCGCGTTCGGCGAACCGAGGCGCTTGGTGCGTCGGTCCGGTGAAGCGCTTGTTGCCGCGCCCTCCCGGCCCGCCGCGCGCGATCACCGCGCGCTGGCCGCCGCGCACGAGGTCATGTCTCGTGCCGTCGCTCTCGAGTATCGCTTCGGTACCGGGGGGGACGCGGAGCTCGAGGGTCTCGCCGTTGGCTCCGTGGCGCAGGGCACCCTGTCCGTGGCCTCCGCGCCGTGCCTTGTAATGCGGCCGGCGGCGATAGGAGGCGAGATCGCGCAGCGATTCGTCGCAGATCAGGACGACGTCACCGCCGCGGCCGCCGTCACCGCCGTCGGGTCCGCCCTTTGGGACGTGAGCCTCGCGGCGAAAGCTCAGGCAGCCATCGCCACCTGCCCCGGCCTGGACATGGATTCGCGCACGATCCTGCATCCAGGTGAGGATATGTCCGTTTCGACCCGTCGCTGACGAACGGCCGCTCGTCGACCGAGCCGCGCGGGATCGCGGGTCCAAGAGCCGGAGGTCTTGCGGCCGAACCGGAGCTTTATGCTGGCGCCGTCTGATCCACCGTCATGGGAGGCGGCCGATGTCATTAGCCAGAGAGTTCAAGCAATTCCTGATGCGGGGGAACCTCGTCGAGCTTGCCGTCGCGTTCGTCATGGGCGTCGTGTTCTCAGCGTTGCTCAAGGCGTTCATCGGGGACCTGATCACGCCGATCATCGCGCTCATCTTCGGGCAGCCGAATTTCGAGAGCCTGTCCTTCACGATCAACTCGAGCCACTTCCACTACGGGGACTTCCTCAACGCCCTGATCACGTTCCTGACGACCGCGATCGTCATCTTCCTGTTCGTCGTCAGGCCGTACAACGTGCTGATGTCGCGGCGCGCTCAGGAGGATCCGGACAGCAAGGAGTGTCCCGAGTGCACGAGCACGATCCCGGTCAAGGCGCGGCGTTGCCCGCAGTGCACGGCGCAGCTCGCCGCCGCGTGACTGCCTAGGCCGAGCCTAGGCCGAGGTGCTCAGCCGCTCGAGGACGCCGACTCGGCGCCCTC
>DATNKY010000690.1:0-3572 GCA_035603155.1 Solirubrobacteraceae bacterium | reverse complement strand
ATTCTTCGAGGTGGCCAACAACGTCGACACCGGGACGTTCGGCGGCGTCAACGGGCTGTTCGGCCTCGATCCATTGCACAGCTTCGGCGTCACGGTGACGACTCCGCTCGGCTATTACTACCTCGCCCTGGGGATGTGTGTGATCGTCGCGGCGGTGTTACACCTGCTCGACACGTCCCGAACCGGGCGCGCCTGGCGCGCGCTCAACGACGATCAGCTCGCGGCATCGGCGATGACGCTGTCCGTCAGCAAGCTCAAGGTGATGGCGTATGCGTTCGCGACGATGGTCGGCGCGCTGGCCGGCACGCTGTTCGCCGCCCAGCAGGACAACGTCTTTCCGACCAACTTCACGTCGAACATCCTGATCCTGATCTACGCCTGCCTGGTGCTAGGCGGCGTCGGCTCGATCGCGGGGGCGATCCTGGGTGGAATCGTCGTGACCGTGGCCGAGAACATGCTCGGGAGTCCGACGGATGCCGCGTACCTGTTCTACGGGCTGATCATAATCGCGCTGATCGCGAAGGTACGACCGTGGCGGAGGCTGGGCTGGGTGGTCGCGGGTGTGATCGCGTTCGGTTACGCGATGCATGCGATCGTCGGCGCGATCGCGCCGTCTGCCACGGCCGGGCACCCGGGGAGTCCCGGGTGGATCGGATCGGCGCTGAAGGGCTACGTGATCGTGCCGAGTAACCCGCAGAACTTCGGCAACGCGCTGTACCTCGCGCTGATCGTCGGGCTGGTCGCGATCGTGCGGTTGCGCGGGATCAAGCAGCTGATCGCCGTGATCATCACGATCTACGTGGCGGCGTGCTGCTGGGAGGGGCGGCTGATCGTCAACCCGGCAATCACGACCCAGATCATGCTCGGCGCGATCCTGATCGTGACGATGGCCGCGCGACCGTACGGCCTGTTGGGCAAGCACCGCGTCGAGACGATCTGACGATGGCGCTGCTCGAAATCGACAATCTATCGCTCTCGTTCGGGGGTCTGCGGGCGATCTCCGACCTCGACATCGAGGTCAACGAGAGCGAGATCGTCAGCGTGATCGGCCCCAACGGCGCCGGCAAGTCGTCGGTCTTCAACGTGATCAGCGGCATCTACGAGCCGACCGACGGTGACATCCGCCTCGGCGGAGAGTCGATCGTCGGCAAGAGGCCCTTCCGGATCGCGCGGATGGGGATCGCGCGGACGTTCCAGAGCCTGCGGCTGTTTCAGAACATGACCGTCAAGGAGAACGTCAAGACGGCGACGTATGGCAACACCAAGGCGTCGCCGCCCGAGTCGATCCTCCGCCTGCCCCGCGCACGCCGCGAGGAGCGCGAGGTCGATGCGCTCGCCACCGAGGTTCTGTCGTTCTTCGGCGAGCGACTCGCGGGCTACCGCTGGGATCAGCCCGCGTACTCGCTCTCGTATGCCAACCGCCGCCGGCTCGAGATCGCACGCGCGCTGGCGACCCGGCCACGGCTGCTGATGCTCGACGAGCCGGCCGCCGGGATGAACCCCAAGGAGACGCACGAGATCACCGAGCTGATCGCGCGGCTCCGTGACGAGCTCTCGCTGGCGATCCTCGTGATCGAGCACGACATGCACGTCGTCGAGGGGATCTCCGATCGGGTCGTCGCGCTCGACCACGGCGTCAAGATCACCGAGGGGTCTTTCGAGCAGGTCGCGACGCATCCGGCCGTCATCGAGGCCTATCTCGGTCGCGATCCCGAAGAGCTCGCGCAGGCATAGATGGCGCTCCTCCACCTCGACGACGTCACCACCTACTACGGGAAGATGCGGATCCTCGAGGGGATCTCGATCGAGGTCGACGCGGGCGAGCTCGTCTGCCTGCTCGGCGGCAACGCATCGGGGAAATCGACGACGCTGAAGACGATCCTCGGGATCGTGCGCCCGCGCAGCGGCCGCGTGATGATCGACTCCGAGGACGTGACCGACCGCGCCGTCGCCGAGCGCATCGCCCGCGGCCTGGCGATCGTTCCCGAGAACCGTCGCCTGTTCGGCTACATGACGGTGCGCGAGAACCTCGAGCTGGGCGCGGTGCTGCGCAAGGGCGAACCGCTCGACGAGGACTTCGACCGGGTTCACACGCTATTCCCGCGCCTGCATGAGCGGGCCGACCAGCTCGCGATCACGCTGTCGGGTGGCGAGCAGCAGATGGTCGCGATGGGGCGGGCGCTGATGTCGCGGCCGCGTCTGCTGCTGATGGACGAGCCGTCGATGGGGCTGTCACCCGCGCTCGTTCAGCAGAACTTCCGGATCATCAAGGAGGTCCACGAGTCGGGCGTCGCGATCCTGGTCGTCGAGCAGAACGCGACCATGGCGCTGGCGATCGCCGACCGCGGGTACGTACTCGCGACGGGCGAGATCGTCCTGTCAGGCCCGGCCGGTGATCTGCTCGAGAGCGAGGACCTGAAGCGCGCCTACCTCGGGCGCTGACCAGCGTCGGCACTCAGCCGGCGTTGGGCTTCTCCCGCGCGCCGAGCCCGGCGCCCATCGTGTCGTACAGGTGGGCGGTGTCGACGTACTGCTGGAAGCCGGTCACCTTGCCGTTGTCGAATCGCCACACGTGGCACGCCTGGGCGTCGAGTCGCTTGCCGGTCGCGTTGTGGACGCCGGTGTAGCGGCACTCGACGACGACCGTGTCACCGGCGTCGTGGTACGCGCGCGGGGTGACCGTGAAGCCGTCCCACTCGTCAGCGAGGTTGTCGAACAGGTTCGTCCGCACCGCGTCGACTCCGACCCACGGCCGGCCGTCGGGCTGATAGGGGTGGCCGTCGGCCTCGCGCCACTCGATGTCCGGGGCGAAGGCCGCGAGAACGCCGTCGACGTTGCCGTTGTCGGCCTCCGCGTAGACGCTCTTGAGGGTTTGCACATTTGACATCGCTGCCGCTCCGTTTGTCTGACGATCGTTCGGCGTTCGCCGGATTTGCCGAGCCTACCGACCTCTGGAGTCGTAGCGGTCGATCGCGGACGTCGGCGCGGCGCGCTCGTACAGCGGCGCGCCGGCCGTTACTTGGCGCCGGGCTCGGTCGGTTGGCGCCGGGCTCGGTCGGTTGGCTCCCGGCTCGGTCGGTTGGGGTCGCCCGGAGGGTTCGGGCCCGCGGCATGCGATCTGCGACAAATCCGCCCGGCCCATTTGGATCTGTCACATCCGGCGGGCTATGGCTGCGTCCTGTGACAAAACCGGCGGCGTGGTCCCGGATTTGTCGCATCCTGCAGTCCGTCGGTGGAACTCCAGTCGCCTTGCCGCGCCCCGGCGCGGCTTGTGCAAAATCCAAACGCCGCCCCGGTGCAGTTTGTGGAAAATTCAGACGTCCGCAGCGGATTTTCCACGAACTGCGGCGTATGCGGGACAGGCGTGGAAAATCCGGATCGGGGCGACGGATTTTCCACGTCGCGCACGTGAGACCCGGCGTCAGTTGAGCGTCTTGCGGTCGTTGAGCAGGACGATGTAGTTCGCGATCCGCTCGGCGCGCTGGGCCGGCGTGCGCAGTTCGGCACACTTGGCCAGCGTGCACACGTTGTTGAGCGCATACAGGAACGCGTACGCGCACAGTTGGTACAGC
>DATNKY010000660.1:0-7776 GCA_035603155.1 Solirubrobacteraceae bacterium | reverse complement strand
GCCTGCACCCGGTCTCGGAGGCCGAGCTTCATCAGGATCCGGCCGACGTGACTCTTGACGGTCGACTCCTCGACCACGAGCTCGGTGCCGATCTCGGCGTTCGAACGGCCGCGCGCGATCAGGCGCAGGACGTCGAGCTCGCGGGCCGTCAGCTCGCGCAGCTGCTCGGGAGTCTCGCCGGTCGCGCGCGCTGCCGCGGCGAACCGCAGGATCAGCCGTCGCGTCACGGCGGGGTCGATCAGCGCGTTGCCCGCGGCGATGTTGCGCACCGCCCAGCAGAGCTGCTCGGGCGGCACGTCCTTGAGCAGGAAGCCGCTGGCGCCGGCGCGTAGTCCTTCGAACACGTACTCGTCAGCGTCGAACGTCGTCAGTAGCAGGACGCGGCAGTCGGTCTCGTCGATGATCCTCCGGGCCGCCGTGAGACCGTCCATGCCCGGCATCCGGATGTCGAGCAGCACGACATTGGGCGCGCGCTTTCGGGCGAGGTCGAGCGCCTCGAGACCGTCGCGTGCCTCGCCGACCACCGACATATCGGGCTCGCCCTCGACGATCAGCTTGAACCCCGCGCGGACCAGCTGCTGGTCGTCGGCGATCAGCACGGAGATCGGGTCAGATGTCGGCTCGGTGGACTCGACTACTGGCGGCATCGAGGCTCGTCAGACGGCTAGGAGACGGCGTCGGGGATCATCCCTGAGACGGATGGCGGGCGCGTGGCCACCCGAGCACCGCCGCTCAGCCCGCCGGCGCGCCCGGGCGCTCGGTCTCGGCCAGCGCCGCCGCGAACGCGGCGTTGACCTCGTCGGCCGTCCACGGCTCTGGCGACACCGTGATGAAGAAATCATCGAGCGCCAACGCGGTCAGTTCGCCGAGGTGCTCGGACCGCACGCCGATCGAGCTCATCACGGGGAACTCGAGCTCCTCTAGCAGCGCGCGCACGCCGCGGACCGCGCGCGACCCGTTAGCCGTGCCGTCCGCCGGCACCCCGAGCGCGTCCGCGATCCGCTCCATCTGCTCGGGCACGTAGTGACGCTCGCGCTCGAGCGTCGGCACGAGCACGACCCCGATCGTGAGGCCGTGCGGCACGTGGAACATGCCGCCGATCGCCTGCCCGAGCGAGTGCTCGGCGGTGCAATCGGAGATGTTCATCGTCAGACCGGCCATCAGGCTCCCGCAGGCGACCTCCGACCTGGCGGCGGCGTCGTCGGGGTTGCGGTGGGCGATCGGCAGTGACCGGCCGATCAGTCGAATCGACTCCAGCGCGATCGCGTCGCCGATCGGCGTGCGGACGCGCGCGATCATCCCCGCGATCGCCTGCGCGAGCGCGTCGATGCCGGTGAAGGCGGTCGTCGCACGTGGCACCGAGTGCGTCAGCAACGGGTCGACCAGGGCGTCCTGCGCGCGCAGCAGCGGACTCGCGATCCCGGACTTCCGCGCTTGCGCGGGGTCGGTGATGACCGCGCCACCCGAGACCTCTGATCCGGTGCCGGCGGTCGTCGGCATGGCGATCAGCGGCAGCGCCGGCTCCGGCACGGACCGGTCTGACGCCAGGAAGTCACGGAACGAGCAGCGCAGTCCGGCGCACAGTCGGGCCGCCTTGGCCGTGTCGATCACCGAGCCTCCGCCGATCGCCACGACTGCCTGCGGCTGCGCCTCGAGGACGGCGTCGGCGGCGGCATCGACGACATCGACCGTCGGCTCGCCCTCCGGCTTGACGAAGCGCGCGAACTCGACCCCGGCGCCGGCGAGTGCTTGCAGGCTGTCGGCGACAGGGAGATTGCGCTCCTCGAGCTCGGCATCGATCATCACGAGCACGGAGGCGGCTCGATGGGCCGCGACGATCGCCCCGAGCTCGCCTGCGACGCCGTCGCCGAAGCGGACGCGCACCGGCAGGTGGTTGAAGAACGGGGGGATCACCGCGAGGGTCATCGTCGCCCCGGATCGGGCCGGCGGCCCCTCGACGTGTGCATGGCGAGCCTGCGGATCAACGCTGCCTCCTGTTGGCGGGCTGATGGTCCATTATCCATACCATTTCGCCGCCGAGCCTGCGGTCTCGTTGCCGAAAACGCCTCGATCCCGGGCGAGCTCCCGCATGTAGGCTAGCCCCGTCCACTCTCACAATCCTGGAGGCGAGTTAATGGCACGGACCCCCCAAGAGATCTTCCAGCACCACGCCGAGGTCCTCGTGGCAGGTGATCTGGAAGGGATCGTCAGCGACTACGCCGATGATGCGATCTTCATTACGCCCGACGGCATCAAGCTCGGCGTCGACGGCGTCCGCCAGGGGTTCGTGAAGCTGCTCGAAGATCTGCCGAACGCCAACTGGGCAGTGCCGACCCAGCTATTCGAGGACGACATTCTGCTGATCGAGTGGAACGCGGAGTCCGAGAAGACCAAGGCCGATGACGGGATCGACACGTTCGTGTTCCGCGACGGGCTGATCCGCGTCCAGACGGTCCGGTACACGCTGGTCCAGAAGGACTGAGCGCGGCGGCCCTCAGCTGGGCCGCGCCCGCTCGAGGATCAGGTCGGCTGCGCGCTCGGCGATCATCATCACGGGGAGGTTGGTCGCGCCGCGCACCGGCGCCGGCATCACCGATCCGTCGACGACGCTGAGCCCGTCGACCCCGCGCACGGCGCAGCGGCCATCGACGACCGCGCCCTCGTCGCTGCCCATCCGGCAGGTCCCAGCCGGGTGGTACATGCCGAAGGTCCGGCGGCCGACCGTGTCCGACAGCCACGCGTCGTCGCCCATGGCGGCCTCGTCGACCTCGCCGCCGGCGATCCCGTGCCGGATCAGGCCGTGGCGCACCGGCCCGGCCGAATCGAGCGCCGCCGCCAGAAGCCCGGTCCGCAGCGCGTTGAACCGTCCGGGCCGATTCAGCCTTCGCACGGTCTCGGAATACGCGGCCGTGAACAGCTCGTGGCGGACCGCTCGGACGTCGTCGTCTCGCATCAATTGCAGCGCGAGCGCGAGGCCGCGGGCCATCCGTTGCCGATCACTTGGCTCGGACAGCAGCTCGAACGAGACCCGTGGCTCGGCGGCAGCATCGCCCGGTCGCAGCTCGACGGTCCCCCTCGAGAGGGGGCGGTAGCACCCCACGCCGAGGCCGGCGACGGCGTCCCCGAGGCGATGCCACGACGACTTGTTGACGACCAGCATGACCATGTCGCCGGCTCCATCCGCCGCCCCGCCGGAGTCGGACCCCAACAGGTCGCCGGGGGCATCCGGCGTCGCGCCGGAGCTGAAACGGAGCGCGCTCACGAACTGCGCCCGCACCTCCGAGCCCTGCCTCGCCTGCGGGCGCAGGTGGGTCGCGAGATACAGCACCGGGTGGTTGAACAGGTGGCGCCCGACCTCGCGCGCGTCGGCGACGACGTCGATCCGCTCCGCCGCGAGCGCGCCCGGATCCCCGATCCCGGACCGCATCAGCAGCGCCGGCGAGTGGATCGCGCCGGCACACACGACCGTGCGGTCCGCCCACACGTCTACCTCATCGCCGCCACACCGTGCCCGAACGCCGACGCACCGGCTGCCGCGAAACAGCAACCGGGTCACGGTCGTCTCGCACTCGATCGTGAGATTCGGGCGCGCACGCGACTCGGCGTCGAGGTACGCCGACGCGGACGACACGCGACCTCCGGCCGATCGGGTCAGCGGCAGCGGCCCGTAGCCGTCTCGGACGTCGCCGTTGAAGTCATCGACGACCGCGAATCCCGCGTGCTGGGTGGCCTCGCCGATCGCCCGCGCGAAGGGCGGCCACTGATCGCGAGGCACTCGGCTGACTGCGACCGGGCCATCGGACCCGTGCGCGCCATCGCCGCAGCCGCCATCGCCGCGGCCGCCATCGCCACGGCCGCCATCACACTTCCGCGAATCGGCGCACTCAGGATCGCCGCAGTCCGCATCGCTCTCCAGCCGCCGGAAGTAGGGCACCACGCCCGGCCACCCCCAGCCGTCGGCGCCGAGGCGCTCCCACTCGTCGTAGTCGTCGGGCATCCCGCGCAGGGCGACCAATCCGGTGAGCGACGACCCACCTCCCATCACCCTCGCCTGCGGAAACTCGGCCGGGGCCGAGCCCGCGGTGAGCGAGGCCGTGAGTCCGGGCCACATGTACGAGGGGTTGTAGTACGAGCGCGGATAGGTGTCGCTGATGTCGGCCGGCACGTGCGCGGGTGGCGTGTCTCGCCCGGCCTCGAGCAGCAGGACGCGTGCGCCGGCGGCGGACAGGCGATTGGCGAGCACGCATCCGGCCGAGCCGGCGCCGACGATCAGAAAATCGATTGAGAGCGATCGGCCCGCGCCTACAATGCGAGCCCGATTTCGCGTGTCACCGCTCACAGGAGGTCAGAACTCAGATGGATGTACGCTCGATCGAGGATTCGCCGGCGATTCCGGAGCACAACGGAACGGTTCCGGTCTGGTATCTCGTCAAGCCGCGAGAGATGCGGGACCTGACCGAAGGGGGATCGCTGGAGCTCGTCAACGAGTTCGAGGTCGCGGGGGGTGGGTACGTATACCCGCACTCGCACCCCACGCACGAGTTCTATTACGTCACCTCGGGGCGCGGCGTGATGACGATCGCCGACGAGGAGCGCGAGGTGCGCCAGGGCGACCTGGTGTACATCCCGCCAGATGTCACCCACAGCCTGCGCACGGTCAGCGACCACGCGCCGATCCATTGCTTTTGCTTCGCCGTGGCCGTGAAGGGCGCGCCGGAGATCGACTACTCGTCGCACTGAGCGGGGCGGGTCGCGCCGCCGATCCGCGGATGATCAGGCGGCCGCGCAGGCGCGCGTGGGTCGGGCGGGCGCTGGGCGCAGGAGCGTCGCGCGGCGCACCCATCTGCGCCACCAACCGCTGCACTGCCAGGACCGCGAGCTCGTCGGTCGGCAGCGCGTAGGTGGTCAGCGGCGGGCGCGAGATCGCGTACCAGTAGACCTCGTCGAAGCCGACGAGTGACAGCTGCTCGGGGATCCCGATCCCGAGCTGTTCGGCGGCCAGCAAGGCGCCCGCGACCAGCTGGTTGCTCGAGGCGAAGATCGCGGTCGGGGGCTTGCGCGCGCTGACGAGCTGCGCGAACGCGTCGTGCCCGGCGATCTGCGAGTACGGTCCGTGCAGCACCTTGGACGAGGCCGTCGGGAACGCGTCACGAAAGCCGGCCACGCGGTCCGTCGAGGTGCTGATCGCCTCCGGACCCGCGATCATCGCGACGTCGCGGTGGCCGAGCTCGCGCAGGTAGGTGCACAGCTCCCGGGCGCCCTCGCGGTCGTCGGCGGTGAACGCATCGAACAGGTCGCTCTCGGACCGGCGGTTGACCTCGATGATCGGCAGCGTCGCATTGAGCTCGCGCACGAACGCCGCGCCGCTGGCCGTGCACGGCACGTGGACGATCCCGTCGACGCGATGGTGCAGGAGCTCGAGCAGGTAGTGGCGATCGACCTCCGGGTCATCGCGGGTGATGCAGAGAATCAAGCGGTAGCCGCTGCGCTCGAGGTCGCGCTGGAGCACCGCCGCGAGCGTCGCGAAGAAGTCCGAGTGGATATCCGGGAGCACCAGTCCGACCATGAACGTGCGCTCGCTGCGCAGCGCCCGCGCGAGGTGGTTCGGCTGATAGCCGAGACGCTCGGCGGCGCCGAGGACCCGGCGCCGTGTCTGGCTGTCGACGTGGGGCTGGTCATTCAGGGCGCGGGACACCGTTGTGACCGACAGGCCGAGCACCTCGGCGATGTCCGCGAGTCGCGCCGCTCGCGGCTTGCCATCGGCCCCCGGCGCCGTCGAGCCGCTATCCGACGGGGTGTCGCCGTCGGTGGTCGCGGCGGCCTTGCCGCGCGACGGTCTCAGCTGGCCGGTTCGGCGTCGCCCATCAGCCATTGGAGCGCACCGCTCAGGTGCCCGAGGTAGTCGATGTTCTCGAACGCCTCGGGGAAGTGGCCGAGGGCCGTGTAGAACACGCGGCCGGCTCCCTCGTGCAGGCACCAGGCGAGCGGGAACCCGATCTCGGGGATCCGCGCCCCGGGGAGGCTCATGTCGAGCTCCGCCGGATCAAGCGCCAGCAGGACGCGGGCATCTTCGCGCAGGTCACGGAAAAGGTATATCTCGTCGGGCAGGTGCCAGCGCGCCGGTAACCCGCGCGTCGCCGGATGATCGGAGTCGACGACGTTGATCGTCAGCTCCTGGGTCCACGGATGGCCGTCGAACCGGGCGCCGATCAGATCGCCGAACTCGGGCCACTCGTGGCTCGAGTCGGTGACCGAATGGATGCCGAGCACCGACATCTCGCCGGCGCGTACGCGATCCAGGATCGCGTCTCGCTGCACCTGTGACCAGCGCGTCTCGCCGATCGTGAACAGCGCCAGCACGCGAGTCCGTGCGATTGTCCGGGGCCCGAGTTGGCGGACATCGTCGGCGTGCCTGAACGCCAGCCCGGCCATGTCGGCGAGCTGTGCCAGCGCTGTGGCGGCCTGCGGCAGAACCCGGTGCACACCGGCCGGGCGCCCCGGTGCGTAGGGCGCAACCTCGGTGATGTAGAGCAACGTATCGGACACGTTCGATCTCCGGTCCTCCCTGGGTTTGCGCCTGATGTCCGCAACCGTTTGCGGGCGCACCATACATGATTTGGCCCATAGACATGGGGAGAATTCTCGCTTGACTTGCGATTGTCGGTGTGATTACGATTTCGCCATGCAAACGATTTCGGACGTCTGAGGGGGTCGGAACGGGATGAGCGACTGGCAGCTTCCGCCCCCGGGCGGGCATATGGAGAAGCAGACCGGCGTCTACATGCAGAACATGACCGGGCGCCAGCTGCAGGAACGGATCAAGGAGAACGACCTGATCATCCTGCCGCTCGGCGCGACCGAGAATCACGGTCCACACGGCCCCAACGGCGAGGACGTGTTCCTCGTCTCGAGGATGGCCGAGCTGATTGCCGAGAAGACAGGATGCACGGTCGCGCAGCCGATCTGGTACGGCTCGCATCCGTTCCACCACCTCGGGATGCCGGGAACCGTCGTGATCCCGGAGGAGACCTACGTCGACTACCTGCGCGCCGTGATCGCCGGGCTCTGGAACACCGGTTTTCGCAAGCAGATCATCCTCAACGGCCACGGCCAGGACTACGCGATTCCCGTCGCGATGCACCAGTTCGGCAAGAAGTTCCAGGTGCCGTCGCTGCTGATCAACGTCAACTGGTGGTTCACGATCAAGGAGCACATCCGCGACAAGGAGCACGGCGGCCCATTCGAGACCCCGTTCATCCATGGCGACGAGTGCGAGACCTCGTACTCGCTGGCGCTGTTCCCGGACCTGGTGCAGATGGAGGATGCCGTCGACACCAAGGTCGAGTCCTTCATGCCGCCTGGCCACATCGACACGTCGGGCTCGGCTTACGACCTGCCGATCCCGTTCTGGCAGCACGTCGGCGCGTCGGCAATCGAGGTGATCGCGACGCCCGAGGGCGTGGTCGGGAGCGCGACGCTGGCCGCCGCCGAGAAGGCTCAACCCGGACTTCAGGCGGTCCTCGACTACCTCGAGCGGCTGGTGACCGAGATCATGGAGCGCTATCCCGCGGGCGAGCTCCCCCCCGCCGACAAGCTCTCGCAACGGAGCAAGGAGGAGCTCGAGGCGATCCTCGCCGGACCGTTGCAGCCCGGCGGCAAACACATCTACACGATCGCGTATCCACCGTGATCGGCGACCAGAGAGGACCACGATGAGCGACGTGGCACAGGCGCCACCGGAGTCCGCACCGCTGGCCGTGAACGGTGGCGGCCGGC
>DATNKY010000656.1:0-5254 GCA_035603155.1 Solirubrobacteraceae bacterium | reverse complement strand
GACCCGGCCGTTGTCTATGAAGCTCATCATCCAAGTTCCATGTTTCAACGAGGAGGCCCAGCTTCCGCTGACCCTCGGGGACCTGCCGCGCGAGATCCCCGGGTTCGACGCGGTCGAGTGGCTGATCATCGATGACGGGTCGACCGATCGCACGATCGAGGTCGCGCGCGAGCACGGCGTCGATCACATCGTCCGGCTGACCAACAACAAAGGCCTCGCGGCGGCGTTCCAGGCGGGCCTCGACGCCGGCCTGAAGCTCGGCGCCGACGTGATCGTCAACACCGACGCCGATAACCAGTACGAGGGGTCCGACATCCCCAAGCTCGTGGAGCCGATCGTGCGCGGCGATGCCGACATGGTTATCGGTGACCGGCAGGTCGAGACGATCGAGCACTTCTCGGCGCCCAAGAAGCTGCTCCAGCGGCTGGGCTCGTGGGTCGTCCGCCACGCGTCGGCGACCGAGATTCCCGATACCACGTCGGGCTTCCGGGCCTACAACCGGGAGGCGGCCCTGCAGGTCCAGGCGGTGTCGAAGTTCACTTACACGCTCGAGACGATCATTCAGGCCGGCCGGCTGCAGGTCGCGGTCGATCACGTCCCGATCCGGACCAACCCGAAGACGCGCGAGTCGCGGCTGTTCCCGTCGACCCCCGCGTACGTGCGCCGCAACGCGCTGTCGATCTTCAGGATCTACTCGCAGTACGAGCCGCTGAAGGTCTTCTGGGGTGGGGCGATGCTCCTCGGGCTGCTGGCGCTCGCGATCTTCATCCGCTTCATCGTCTTCTTCATCGAGAACCCGTCGACCGCCGGCCGCGGCCACATACAGTCGCTGATCGCCGGAGCGGTGCTGTTCATCGGCGCGATGCTGCTCGGCTCGCTGGGCGTGATCGGCGACCTGCTGGCCGCGCAGCGAACGCTCTCGCAGCGGACCTTCGAGCGGGTGCGCCGAATCGAGCTCGAGCTCGGTATCGCGCCGTCGCACTACGAGCGTGGACAGGGTCCGGCCGCGGCCGCCGAGGCCGTGGACCTGGTAGCGGGCGCGACCGCGCAGCGCCCCGGCAGCGAGACCTCCGCGCCCCCGGCCACGCCGGCGCAGCGTGAGGGGGCCGCGCCCCCGGGGCCTGGCGACGAGAAGCCGAGCGGGACTCCGGTGCAGAACGGTCCGGGCGACCGCGAGGCGCTCGGCGTATGACATCGCCGTCCGCCTCGGGCGTGGCGATCCCGACCGGCAACACGTACGACAAGTACGGCTCCACCAATCCCGTCGTCAGGCGGCTGATGGCCGGGTTCGAGCGGACGCTCGACGAGCTGTTCGAGCAGGCCGCCCCAGCCTCCGTGCTCGACGTCGGGTGCGGCGAAGGGGTGCTCAGCGCCCGCTGGGCCGCCGGCCTCGATCCCGGGCGCGTGGTCGGGATCGACCTCGAGGATCCCAAGCTCGAGGCCGAGTGGTCCGGGCGCGGGCGCGCCAACCTCGAATTCCGCGCGATGGACGCCGAGCGCCTTCTGTTCGCCGATGATGAGTTTGACCTGGTCGCCGCGACCGAGGTCCTCGAGCACGTCCCCGACCCCGAGGTCGTGCTCGGGCAAATGGCCCGCGTGGCCGGCAAGAACCTGCTCGTCTCGGTGCCGCGTGAGCCGCTGTGGCGCGCGCTGAACGTCGCCCGCGGCGCCTACGTCCGCGACCTCGGCAACACGCCGGGCCACCTCAACCATTGGAGCCGCGGCTCCTTTCAGGCGTTGCTCGGGCGCTTCGGCGAGGTGGTGGAGAGCCGGTCGCCGTTTCCGTGGACGATGCTGCTCGTACGGGTGAGCTGATGGCGTCCGGGACCCGGCGCCCGCCGCCGCCGGGCGATCCACCGCCCGCCGACGACTCGCGCCCTGTCGAGGAGCTGCCCGCGTCACAGCAGCCGCCGCCCGGAGCTGCCGGGGACGAGCCGTCGTTCGCCTCGGGCGCGCGCGTGCTGTCGATCGGGATCGCCTCCACCGGGATCTTCACGTTCGCCTACCTGGCGACCGCGAGCCATGTCCTCAGCCCGGCCGATTACGGCCGCATCTCGCTCTGCTGGGCGATCATGTTCGTGATCCTGTCGGTGATCTACCGGCCGATCGAGCAGCTGCTGTCGCGCACGATCGCCGACCAGCGGGCGCGCGGTATCCACAACCACGCGCTGCGCGTGCCGGCCGCGATCCAGTCGGGCTTCGCGCTGCTGTTCCTGATCATCGCGCTGGCGCTGCGACCGCAGATCGAGAACGGGATCTTCGAGGGCTCCTCGGGCCTGTACTGGATCCTCGTGATCGGCGTGCTCGCATACGGCGCGAGCTACTTCGCCCGCGGCTGGCTCGCGGGGCACAAGCGGTTCGCCCTCTACGGCAGCCTCGTGTTCCTCGAGTCAACGTCGCGCTTTCTGTTCGCGCTCGCGGCGGCGGTCGGGATCCTGTCGGGTCAGGACGGGGTTGGGCTCGGGATGGCGGTCGCGCCGTTCGTCTCGCTGTCGGTGATCCCGTTCGCGTTCTCGCGGATGGCGGTGCGCGGTCCATCCGGCGTCGCCGCCGCCGATGCTGCCCGCGAGGGCCCGGCCCACGCCGAGATCGAGGAGGCCGCGACCGATCTGTCGCTCCGCCGCGGCGCCGGCTTCGCCGTCGCCGTGGTGGGGATCATGCTCGCCGAGCAGACGCTGCTGAACGCGGGCGTGCTGATCGTCGCCGCCAACGCCAAGGGCGGCGCGGTCTCGGTCACGCTCGGGCTGACCGGGTTCGTGTTCAACGTGATGCTGATCGTCCGCGCGCCTCTGCAGCTGTTCCAGGCGATCCAGACCTCGATCCTCCCCCACCTCGCCGGACTCGAGGCGCGCGAGAACGCCGATGAGTTCCATCGCGCGATCCGCCTCACGATTCTGGCGATCGTCGCCTTCGCGGGTGCGGTCGCGCTCGGCCTGCTGCTGATCGGTCCGCCCGTGATGACCGCCGTGCTCGGCGACAAGGGGTACCACTACGGACGCTTCGGGCTGGCGCTGGTCGGCGTGGGCATGGGCCTGCATCTCGTCTCCGGGACGCTCAATCAGGCTGCGCTGGCGCGCGGCCACGCGCGCTGGGCGTCAGCGGCGTGGCTGATCTCGGCGGCGCTGTTCGTCGCGTTCGTCGCCAGCACGCTGGTCGCCAGCGAGGTCACGCGGGTCGAGGTCGGTTACTTCGGCGCCACGGCACTGCTGTGCCTGATGCTGGCGGTGGTCTACCGGCGCGCCGCGAACCAGCCTCAGTCGCGTGCCCCGGCTGCGGCCGCGATCGCCGCGTAGGCGCCGGCCGGGTCACCGGACCCGAACACGGCCGAGCCGGTCACGAGCAGGTTCGCCCCGGCATGCACCACCGGTTCGGCGGTCCGCTCGTGGATGCCACCGTCGACCTCGAGGGCGATCCACTTCGGCAAGGCCGCCCGCATTCGCTCGAGCTTGGGCAGCGAGTTCGGGATGAACTCCTGCGCTCCCCAGCCGGGGTTGACGCTCATACAGAGCGCCATGTCGAGCATCCCGTCGGCGGCGACCTCATTGAGCACTTCGGCCGGGGTGGCCGGGCAGACCGCCGCGCTGGCGGCGCAGCCCGCCTCGCGGATCGCGCCGAGCACGAAGTGCACGTGCGCCGTCGCCTCGACGTGGATCGTGATGCTGTCGGCGCCGGCGCTCGCGATGTCGCCGATGTGCTGCTCGGGGCGCTCCACCATCATGTGGGCGTCGAGCAGCCCCCCGGCGTCGTGCACGAGGTCGGCGAGCGCCGACACGACCACCGCTCCGAACGTGATCGGCGGCACGAAGTGCCCATCCATCACGTCGACGTGGATCACTCGCGCGCCGGCGTCGAGCACCTCCTTGACCTGTGACCCGAGCCGCGCGAAGTCGGCTGAGAGGATCGAGGGGGCGATCCGCAGCTCGCGCAGGATCGACCGCCTGCGTTCGAGCTCTGCCGTGCGGCCGTCGCGGACCCCTGTCATGTGCGCGGGCTGGACGGCCTGGCTAGACGGCCTGGAGCATGCTGCCGTGGCAGTGATTGCACGCCACGATCGCGGTGCTCGACATGCGCACGATCGTCGAGTGCTCACCGCAGTTGGGGCACACCGACACGAGTTCGAATCGCTGCAGGCAGTAGACGCAGCGGTAGCGGCCGGGGACCGCCGTCGGACGCAGCCACGGCTCGCCACAGCTGGGGCACTCGGGCCCGAGTTTGCGCTCCTGCGCTGGCTCGCTCACAGCTTAAGGCTAACGCCCCCGCCGTCGGCAAATTTGCGACGGAGCCTCGCGACGAAGAAACCGTCCGTCCCGTCACGGTTTGGGAGCGTCTGCAAGAACCGTCCCACGGCGGCAGCGGGGAGGATCGGGCTCAGATCCTCGGGCTCGAAATCGTCTCGCTCGCGCAGCAGCGACTCGACGACTCCTACCCCTTCGGCGGCCGAGATCGTGCAGACCGAGTAGACCAAGACTCCGCCGGGCGCGGTCGCATTCGCGCCGGCGCGCAGGATCCGCCCCTGGAGCGTCGTCAGCGCCGCGATTCGCTCGGGATTCGTGCGCCACCGCAGGTCCGGGCGTGACTGCAGCGTGCCGAGCCCACTGCAAGGCGGGTCGATCAGTACCGCGTCGTAGCGGTCCGGGTCGCCGAACGCCGCGGCGTCGCCGACCTGCACCCGCGCGCAGCTGACGTGCATCCGCGCCAGCGTCTCGCGCATCGCCGCCGCCCGGCCGGGGTGGCGTTCGACCGCGAGCAGCTCGCCGCGATCCTCGATCAGCGCGGCGAGCTGGGTCGCCTTCGCGCCCGGGGCGGCGCACAGGTCGAGCACGCGGGCGCCCGGCGCCGGCGCGAGCGCGCGGCCGGCGAGCATCGATCCGCGCGCCTGGGCCATGATCGCTCCGCGCTCAAAGAGCTCCGAACCGCGCACGTCGAACGGGGCGTCGAGCACCAGCGCCTCGGGAAGCTCGGTCACCGTCCGCGCCGGGACCGGCAGCTCCGCGATGACCGCATCGCGCGAGGCGACCAGCGTGTTGACGCGAATCGCCGACTCGGCCGGCTCGTTGATGTGCGCGAGCAGCGCTCGCGCCTGCTCGGCCCCGAGCTCGCGCCACCATAACTCTGCCAGCCACTGCGGGACCGAGTGCAGGGTCGCGGCGCCGGCGGGCGTCTCGTCGGACAGCGAGGCGAGCATCCCGTTCCCCTCGCGCGCCGCGCGACGCAGGACCGCGTTGACCAATCCCGCGCCGCCGCGCGTGTTGCG
>DATNKY010000616.1:0-2205 GCA_035603155.1 Solirubrobacteraceae bacterium | reverse complement strand
TGTGAGCGAAGCGGGTGCGCGTGGCTCGGCAACGCCGTCGTCCAGCACAGCGACCGGCACGCTGTCGGAAGTAGCCAGTAGAGGAAGTCTCGGCTTCGGGGCCGAGCTCGTGGCGGTGGTGCTTGAGCGTTCGCGAGGCGGCCTGACGTCTCGGAAAGGTGAGTTGCCTCGCCTAAGGAACCAGGACCTCGGGCGTCGCCGTAAGCAAGGCGCGAGACGAGGTGCTCAAGACGCCGCATTTTGCGTATGCAGAGTCTGTCGGGCCCGATCTTGGCGAGATCAGCGCCGGGGTGTTCCCTTGTCCCGTCGTCCTCTCTTGCCGCTGCCGGTCCGCGGGGGAGCGGCAGTCAAATCGAGAGTGCCCAGAGGCGACGGACGCGAAGTCTCGCCGGTGAGTACAGCCAACTCCAGATCCGGCCACCAAGTCCGGATCCGGCCGGCTCCCTGACGGAGGGATATGCTCTGAGCGTCTGCGCGGTCTGTTCGGAGGAGGGATAGCTCATGGCGATCACCGGTGCTGGTGCCAAGGAAGCGGTGGGCCCGCCCCCGTCAGACGACGGCCGGTTGGCGCGAGGGGTCCTCAACGACTGGGATATCGCGTCCCTGACGTTGGCCGACATGGCGCCGGCGATGAGTTTCTACTTCTCGTTCGCGACGATCGTGGCCGCCGCCGGGATCGCCGCGCCGTTGACGGTGATCGCTGGGATGATCGCGATCGCGCTGCTGGGCAACACGATCAGCCAGTTCTCGCGCTCGCGGCCGTCGACAGGCTCGTTCGTGACCTTCATCGGCAGCGCGTTTGGCGGCTACAGCGCGGTCGTGACGGCGGTGGTGCTGGGCATTGGATACATCATCGCGGTCGCCGCGGTGGTGGTGATCTCCGGCGGCCTGCTCGAGACGATCCTGCAGCACTACCTGAGCATCACGGTCCCGTGGCAGGCGAGCAGCGCGGTGCTGTCAATCGGCGCGTTTGCGCTGATCGTGAGCGGGGCCAAGCCGTCGACCAGGGTCGCGGCCGGCCTGTTCGTGTTCCAGGTCGCGCTGTTGATGGTGGTCGCGATCGCGGTGTTGATCCAACACTCGGGCCATATCAATGCATCGCCGTTCGATCCGTCTAACCTGCATCGCGGGTTCTCGGGCCTGGCTCTGGGCTTCCCGCTCGCGATCTATCTGTTCGTGGGCTGGGAGAACTCGGCGGCGCTTGCCGAGGAGCACCGCGACCCGCGCAGGGGCGTCACGCGAGCCGTGTTCTCGAGCATCGCCGTCGTCGGCGCGCTCTACGTGTTTCTCTCCTACGCGACGGTGGTCGGCTTCAACGACAACGCTGCGGCGCTGACTGCCGCCTCGGTTCCGTTCCTCACGGCGGCCGGTGGGATCGGCAGCGGAGTGTTGTTCGTCGCGTACCTGGCGGGCTTTACCTCGATCTGCTCCTGCCTGATCGCGGCGACTAACTCGCAGGCGAGAATCATGTTTAACTCCGGCCGTGAGGGGCTGCTGCCGTCGGTCTTCGCGCGACTGACACGCACCCGCCGCACACCGTGGGTGGCCTTCTCGGTGTATCTCGTGCTGGCCCTGGGGCTGTGCTACGTGTTCGGCTGGAACACGCCACCGGTGACCTTCTTCGGCGAGATCGCGACGCTGGGCACGATTCTGATCGCGCTCACCTATCTGGTCGCCAACCTGGCGCTGCCGGTCTACTACCGCCGCTTCGAGCGCCAGAGCTTCTCGGTCGTCAAGCACCTGGTGCTGCCGCTACTGGGCGCGGCGGCGATCGGATACCCGCTCTATGAGCTGGTCAAGCCGGGACAGCCCGCACCGTTTGACCACTATCCGGCGATCGCGGCCGGCGTCGTGGTTGCGGCGCTGATCTGGGGCGCGATCGTCTACGCGCGCGATCGAACGATCGGGGAACGAGTCGGCTCGATCGTCGCCGACGCCGACTGACGGCATCAATGTGCTGGTCTGAGCCCATCCCCAAGGCGCTCCGTTTTGTGCTCCAGCGCTGAGCGCGCTCCACCCGAGCTTCGTCGGTCAAGTCGTCCAGAAGCAGGCTGATACTGGCGCGACCAGCTTGCCCGGATCGTCAGCGTGGCTCGTCGCAGTCAACGTTCGCCAATTGCGACGGGTTTGCGGTGACGCCCGGTCCGGTTGGCGACTGCTGGCTCGTTCGCTTCCCGATCCCTGGGTTCTCCGGGAGCGACCCCC
>DATNKY010000614.1:0-3195 GCA_035603155.1 Solirubrobacteraceae bacterium | reverse complement strand
GACAATCTTGTTTCGGGGCGCGTCATACCCCTTCGCGCGTAAGTGCTCGCCGTCGACGGAAACGGCTTCGAGGTCGTCTGAGACGGGTGGTTCGGACTTCCACGCGATGCCGCGCGGGCCGTAGGCGAGGATCGTGGTGTGCTCGACCAGCAGCACGAGCTCGGGCGCGGTAACGACGACGGGCCCCATCACCCCGCCGATCGAGAGCTCGTCCCAGCGCCTCGGGTCAGCAGCCCAGACCCGGTACGCGGCGCCGTGGCTCACGACGGCGATCGATTCGCGGTCGGGCAGCGCGACCGCGCAGTTCACGCCTCGCGGAGACATCAACTGAGCGTCAAAGATCCCTAGCCAGCGGTCAGCGGCGGCAGGGCGGACCTCGAGCTGGACGGGGTCCGGGGACGGGATCGGCACCGGGTCAGTTGGCGCCATCCCGGCCGCCTGATAGGAGATCGTCCGCTCGACCACAGCGATCGTGGCGAGATCGACGACATCGCCCGGCGGATAATGGTAGGCGACCATCTCAGAAAGATCGCTGCTGTCGGGAACGGCCAGCTCGTAGTCACCGGCGAACGTCAAGTCGATACGCACCCCCCTGAGTATCCCCGAGGAGCGGGCCGACCACCCGAGCAACGAGCGCAAGCACCGCCCGGAAGCGTCCCGACCTGCTGCAGGCGGCAGTCAAGGCTTCGGCAGACTGCCGCATCGTCGCCTCTGCAGCTACATCAACATCGCTGCTGCTCTGGGAGCCAGCTCACTCGAAGCGGAAGCCGCGGTGCCCCCTCGTCGCGGCGGACGACGCGACCGGTCGTTCCGTGTGGATGCAGCAGTGTTTCCGGCTGATCACCGCCTCGGGTGGAGGCGCGGCGCGGGACGGCAACCGCAACGAATGGATAGGCCCTGGTTCCATATCAGCCCGGCTGCGGCCGGCTCTTAGGACTGGTGGCCCACACGAACCCATCAGCGGGCTTGGCCGGGTCTCAGTTCTGATCGGGTGTGCATGCCCTCCCAGGAGCTCTCGGCTGTGAAGAGTGTTTGGGAGTCGACGAAGCAGATCGGGTTGTCGAAAGGGTCGCGGGCATAGAAGCTTCGTTCGCCCCATGGTCTGATCTCGATCGAGGTCAGCTCTCGGCATTCGGCGTGCTCTGCTCGTGTGTGTGCGGCGTCGAGGTCATCAACGCTGAAATAGACAGGCTGAGGATTCGGGCCAACGCGTTCGGGATCGCCATCTGCAAACGCGTCGTAGCAGGCAACAATCGTGCCACCGCAATCAAAGTAGTGGCGTCCCGTGGAGACACGCGTTCCCTCAGTCCCCAGGAGCTGGGCGTAGAAGGAGGCGGCCCCCTCGATGTCGGAGACCGGCAGCATGACCCGGAACAGTCGCGGCATCTCGATGCGAGGAGTCTGACACCGACAAACGGGCATCGCGAGAACTCGCCGTCTTGGCACGCCCATCAGTCGAGGTCGGTATTCAGGCGACAACCGATGAAGCCCTGCATCACTGCTACCGCAAGAAGGGCTCATGGCAGAGTGCCGCTCCGTCGCCGTTCGGGCAGAGTCGCGCTGGCTCCTGCTCTCGTGCTTGGCCTGGTCGAAGCGGGAGCTAGAGCGCCGTCTGGCTCGGCGCGATGTGGACGGTGGCCTTGATGGAGTGTCTAGTTTGTCGACAGTTAGACGCCTGACCTGGCGGGTGCTGCGCGCTGGTCGGCGCGCGGCCCAAGGGATTCCGCGCGGCCCTTGGGCTCCTCCCAATCCTCCTGGCGCCCGAGGGCCGTCATGTCGAGGTAGTAGTGCGTGCCGCCAACCTGCTCGGTGCCGCGTCCGTAGGTCGAGTAGGTGTGAAAGACGCGATCGCCGACGCGAAGGAACACACTCGTTCCGTGAAGCTCGCCGGGGAGCTCGGCCAAGCCGTACTTGGCCTTCAACTCGGCCGCGGAGCGGTAGTTGTAATGGGGATCGTCGACGGTGTCGTCGAACGACACGCCGTAGTCGAAGTTGAACCGACTGTCGTAACTCGAGTACCAGGGGAATGTCCAGCCCATCTTGTGCTTCCACCGCTCAATCTTTTCGATCGGCGCGCGGGAGACGACCGCGATCGTCGTGTCGCGTTCGTGCAGGTGGGCCAGGTTCCCGTATTGGTCGACTCGGCCGGCGCAGCTCATGCACCCGTCCTCCCAGTCTGGGTCGAACATGTAGTGATCGACGATCAACTGATGGCGATCCTCGAACAGGTCGAGCAGCGTTCGCGAGCTGCCGTCGGCCGCGGTGAACCGGTAGTCCTCCGCGACCTCCGCCATGGGCAGCCGCCGCCGCTCCTTAGCGAGGTCGTCGCGCGCCCTTGTCAGAGCCTTCTCGCGCTCGAGAAGGGCGACACGAGCGCGAATCCATTCCTCGCGGCTGACGATCTCAGGCAGGCTCATGGCTGGTTCCTCTCGGGTTGGCCTCTCGACACCCACTGTAGACCGCCGACCCCTCGAGATCTAATCGCACCAAAATCCGGATGACCGACCCGTCGCTGCCCTACTTTGCTCGCTCCACGGCCATCGTGGCCGACGTCATGCGTCATACGCAGCGCGGAAGCCCCAACCGCTGCGACGCGGCAGGTTCAATGGACCGATGCCTCGGCAGACACTCCCACCAGACCAAACGACGGCGGCCCCCGTCCTGGAAACCGAACGCCTCCGGCGACTTCGGCCGGTTGCTCGCCGCTGCTGCATCGTCGCCGCTCCGGCTACGACAGCGACGCTCCTGCTCCCGGACTCGGAGAGGTCGGAGCAGAAGCGCGCCTACCCTTAACCGCCAGCCGTGCGTGTGCCCGTCGTTCGTGAGTCTTCTATGTCAAGTAGGTCGTGGTCGGGATGCTGTTGGGATCGTGGAGGAGGTGGTAGACGCGGCGGGCGAGGTGGCGTTTGAGGTTGCGGATCGCTTCGCGTTTGGTTTTGCCGTTGGCGCGTTGTCGGGCGAGGTAGACGGCGGTGCGTGGATCGGTGCGGATGCGGATGATTGCGAGCATGTAGAAGGCGCTGTTGAGTCGTCGGTTGCCGCCGGGGTCGAGGCGGTGGCGGTCGGTGCGTCCGGAGGAGACGGGGATTGGGGCGCAGCCGGCGAGGCGGGCGAGTTGGGCGTCGGAGCTAAAGCGGTCGATCCCGGCGATCTCGCCGATGAATTTGGCCGCGAGGAGCACGCCGATCCCGGGTT
>DATNKY010000599.1:0-4307 GCA_035603155.1 Solirubrobacteraceae bacterium | reverse complement strand
GAGCGCGCCGCCCAGACGTTCGCCGCCGTGCTCGACCAGCCGTGCGCGTTCGTTGAGCTCTCGGATGACGAGGCTCGAGCGCGGATGGTGGCGCGCGGGCTACCGGACTTCCACGTCGATGCGCTGATCGAGGTCAGCCGGGCATACCGCGACGGGGGCGCCGAGACCGTGACGGACGACGTCGAGGAGGTGACCGTCAGGCGCCCGACGAGCCTGTCGACGTTCGTCCGCGACTACCAGCACCTGTTCGCGGCGGGAGGCTAGGCCCCGGGCGGTGGCTGCCGGGCAGCTGGTTCGTGCCCGGCGGCTAGTAGGTGCCAGCGAGCTTGCGGTGATCCCAGCTCGTGGTGCGCCGCGGGACGAATTGCAGCGCGACGCGCTTACCCGCCTGAGCCGCGACCGCCGCCTCGATCTCGCGTGTGACCTCGCCGCCGCCGTAGCGGGCCAGCAGCTGCACCCCGAGCGCGGCGACGACCTCGTACTCGCGATGCAGCTCGGTTCGCGCCTCGATCATCACGCCCCGCAGCTCGGTATACGCCTCGCCGTCCTCGAGTTGGAGCGTCGCCCGAGGATCGCGCTCGAGGTTTCGCACCTTCTGGGACTTCGCGTACGTCCAGGCCCAAATTTGGTCCTCGCGGACGACGTACCAGAGCGGCATCAGGTGCGGCCAGCCGTGAACGCCGTTCGTCGCGCAGACCACGACGCGATGGCGCTCGAGGAACTCGGCCTGCTCCGCCGCGGTCAGCTTGATCTGCTCGCGGCGGTTCACGTCTGGTGGGTCAGCGCGAGATCAGCTCGCTGCCGGCGGCGATCGACTCGGCCGCCGCGCGGACGGCGGTGCGAGCATCCTCGGGCTCGAGCACGACCGCGTCGCCGGCCTCCTTGAGCGTCTCACGGACGAGCCAGTCGACGCCCGCGAAGCCGAGCTCGACGATCACCGATCCATCCTGCAACTCGGCGATCGCGCCGCGCTCTTCGCGCGCCCAGCGGGCCCGCTCCGGCGACACCCAGACCTGCGCCCGCCGCGACGCCGGCACCTCGCCGGTTCGCGGCCAGCCGTCGACGTCGGCCGCCGGGTCGACGTCCGGCCGCGGCGCGAATTCGTCGGCGGTCACGCTCGCCGACTTGATCCGGTCAAGACGGAAGTGGCGCACGCTCTCGCGGCTCGGATCGAAGCTCGCCAGATACCAGCCCTCGCGTCCGTTGATCAGCGCGTACGGCTCGACCAGACGGTTCGAGAACTCGTCCTCGTTCTCCTTGTAGTACTCGAACGACAGCATCCGGTGGCGCGAGATCGCGCGCGATACCTCGGCCGCGATCTCGGCGTCATCGCCGCCGGGGGGCGCGAACTGCAGACCTTCACGAACCGGGTCCTCGCCGAGTGCGGCGACCACCTTCTCGCGGACCGACGCGAGCGAGCCTTCCGGGATGTGCTCGCCGATCAGGTCGATCGCCGCGATCAGCGCCTTCGCCTCGACCGGCAGCAGCCTCGCCGGGCGGGCGAACGAATCGCCGTACGGCTCGGGGTCGACCTCGATCGTGCCGTCGCTATGGATCTCGGCGTAGAGCACGTACGTGCCCGCGCCGAAGTTGACGACGTTGAGCACCGAGATGTCCTCGCGCAGTTCCTGCTCGCTGATCTTCAGCGCGGCGCAGATCTCGGTCGCGCTCAGCAGGCGGCCGGCCCGTCCTGCCTCGATCAGGATGCTCGCGAGCGTCACCAGACGCGCGAATCGCTCGGGGCGGATCGCGGCGTCCGGGCGGCTGCCGTTGCCCTCGTCGAGCTCGCGTCGGTCCGGCTCGCCGCGCCCGTGGCCGTCATCCGGCGACTCGGTGGCGGTGTGCTCGATCGGGTCCGCGACCTGCGCGTCGCCCGCGTGACGATCGACGAGCACCGAGATCCGGTCACGGAGTTCGGTCACGAGCTCCGGCGGCCCGACGATCCGGGCATTGTCCCCGAGGCCCAGCGCCCAGGCGATCAGCTGCCGCGAATTCGCGTATTGGGTGACGAACAGCAGGTCCCCGCCGTCGTCGCTCGCGGGGCGCATCTCCCCGTAGCGGCCGAAGTGGCGCTCGATCTGCCACGCAATCCGCTCGCTGATCCAGATCTCGGCGGTGCCGATCGGCTCGCCGAACTGCCAGTCGATCCGGTTCGCGTACGCGCGCGGGTCGAAGTTCGCGGGGCGCTGGAAGTCGTGCTCGGCCTTGGTCGCGTACCCGACCTTGCCCCGAATCCGCGAGAGCCTGAACACCCGGATCGCGCTGCGCTCGTGCGAGCGCCCGACAACGTAGAACTGTCCGCCCTGGTAGAGCAGCTGGTAGGGGTCGACGCGGCGCGCGCCGAGCTCGTCGCGCTCCATCGTGTGGTAGTCGAACACGATCGTCTTGCGGCGGAAGATCGCGGTCTCGATCTTCGCCAGCCGCTGCGAGATGTCGTGCCCGCCCGCGGCACCGGTGATCCCGAGTGCGACCATGCTCTGCTCGGGGGCGGCCAGCGGGCTGGGGCGACCCCACGAGATCTGCTGCAGCGCGAGCCGCAGCGGCTCGGCGTAGGCGAATTCACCGTCGAGCAGCTGCAGCGCGGTCCGCAGCGCGGCGAGCTCCTTGTCGGTGAACGCGATCGGCGGCAGGTGGAAGTTCTCCGGCGGCAGGGAGTAGTTCTCCTGCTCGACCAACCCGTCGACAGGCTTCTCGACCGCGAGCATGATCCCCAGTGCCTCGAGCTCGGACCGGTCCGCGTAGAACCGGCGCGCGAACGCGTCCTCGTTCATGACGCTGTAGCCCTCGACGTCGCGCCTGATCTCCGGCGCGGTGACAGGCCTGCGCTCGGCCATCAGATACGAGATCAGCGAAAGCTGACGGATCAGCTTCTCGGTGTCCTTTGCCATCCGATTCCAACTCTAGACGCGCGCCGATGGCGGCGATCGGGTGCGGGGCAGCTGCTGCGCAATTTGCGGACATTTGGACCGGGGCGTCACACAACCAACACGGCCCCGCAACTACGGCTCAGGCGGCTTTGCGCTCCCGATCGGGGCGCGCCGCGAAGAACGCTCCGCCCCCGATCCCCTTGTCGTAGGGCGACCACTGCTCGCCGGCGGCGAGACTCTTCTCGAGCCGATCAAAGCTCCCGAGGCGGCCGCCAAGGTTGTCGATCATGTGGACCAGCGTCGCTTCGCGCGTGCACGGCACCACCGGGCTTCCGAACTCGAGCGAGCCGTGATGGCTGAGGATGATGTGGAGCACGGCGTGCGCCGTGTCGGGAGGGAAGCCGTCGAGATCCTCCATCGTGCGCCGCACGCGGTAGTAGCCGAGCGCGATCTCCCCGAACAGGCGTCCGAGGTCCGACATCTCGATCGCCTCGCCGTGCGTCTCGTACGCCTCCAGCTTGCCGATGTCGTGCAGCAGTGCGCCGGTGACGGCGACGTCGCGATTGATCCCGGGAAACGTCGCCGAGATCCCGCTCACGGCCTGCGCGACCGTCAGCGAGTGCTCGAGCAGCCCGTGGCGGTAGGCCTGGTGGTAGTGCTTGGCAGCGGGCGCCTCGCGGTAGTGCGGCCAAATCGTCGATTCCTCGCCGAACACGACCGTCAGCAGTCGGCGCAGATGCGGGTTATGGATCGTCGCGATCAGCTCGCGCAGATCGGCCTCCATCTGGGCCGGCGAGCGCGCCGGCCCGTCCGCGAGCGCGGCGGCGTCGTACTCGTGCGCGGCGGCGGGGCGGATCGACTCGAGTGTCAGCTCACGTCCGAACCGCTCGTGGATCGTGAATATTCCGGAGACCCAGACGGCCGTTCCTGGCTTGTACAACTCGCGCGCGCGCTCGAGGTTCTCGGTCAGCACCGCACTGACCTTGCCGGTGCGATCGGCGAGGGTCAGCCTGAGAAGCTCCTCGCCGGTGCGGCGGCGGCGCAGGTCTGCGCCGCGCACCAGGAGAACCTGGGCTATGGGCTCGCCTTCCCGGAAATCACGCACCTGCATGCCAGCGAAGATAGAGTGGCGTCCGGACGACATTGATGCCGAAAACAGCGCTGATTACAGGGGGAACGGGCGGTCTCGGCGCGGCCGTCACTGCTCGGCTGGTCGACGACGGCTGGCGCGTTGTGGTCCCGTGGATCGTCGAGACCGAGCTCGAGCGCGTTCAGCGCGATGACCGGATTGACCTCGTCCGGGCCGATCTGTTCGACGCCGACGACGTCGCCGCGGCCGTGTCCGTGGCCGCTTGCGACGGCGATGCGCCGCTCGCGGGCGTGGTCAACCTGGTCGGCGGCTTTCACGCCGGCAAGCGCGTGCACGAGACCCCGATCGAC
>DATNKY010000589.1:0-3520 GCA_035603155.1 Solirubrobacteraceae bacterium | reverse complement strand
GTCAGCGGTTGAGTCGCTTGCGGCGACGGCGCCCGAACGTCAGCGCGCAAAGCGCCGCGATGCCGCCGCCGAGCACGAACCCCGCGACCCCGGCCGCGACCAGCACCTGCGGCTCGTTCTGGCGCAACTGCGCGCGCCAGTCGGTCAGCCTCGCGACCTCCACCCGGAGCTTCTCGACCGCGGTACCGAGCTGCACCCGGTTGGCCTCGATCGAGGCGCGGAGCTCCTCGGGCGTGCGCTTGACGGGGACCCCGGTTGCCATCAGAGCTCGCCCCCGGGCGCGACGGTGGCGCGGATCTTCTTCGCCTCATCGATCGCGAGGTCCGGGGTCGGCGGGCCGGCCTTGAGCTTGCGCCACGCGAACAGGAACGCGAATATGGCCATCGCCAGCAGCAGGATGAACACGATCGCGAAGCCGTACCAGAGGCTCGAGAACAGCGAGTTCAGGCCCCAGGCGAGCGTCAGCAGGCCGAACACGACCGCGAACACGCCGAACACGGCTCCCGCGGCGGCCGCCGCGGCGCCACGGGCGATGCCCGTCGCCTTCTGCGTGACCTCGACCTTGGCGAGCTCGATCTCCTCGCGTACGAGCAGCGAGACGCGCTCGGAGACCTCGGCGACCGCGGTCGCGAGATTGTCAGGCTCAGCGGGCAAGGCGCTTGAGGATCAGGGCGAACACCAGCCCGCCGGCGAACGCGGCCCCGAGGGCGAGCTCGGGACGGGCCTCGAACACGCTCTCGCTCGCGGGCTCCTCGGGCGGGGTCCAGGCGGGGGGCGGCTCGACGGGTCGGGTGGATACCGTTGGTTCGGGTAGCGGGGGCGGCGGCGGAGCGGGCCTCGGCTCGGGCGGGAGCTCGGCGGCGGCCGGCTCAGGTTCGGGCGGCAGTTCGGGGACGGACGGCTCGGGTCCCGTCTCAGCCGCGGCGGGCACGGGTTCGGGGGCCGGCTCGGGCTCCGCGGCGGGCGGCCCGGACGTGGCAGGTTCGGCGACGGCCGGCTCGCTCTCCGCGCGGATGGGCTCCGTCACGCGCTCCGGTGTCCGAACCTCGGTCGGTGGCTCGTCGGCCGCCACGGCATCCCCTCCGGCGGGCGCATCGGACTCCACCGCCGCCGACTCGTCGGCGGAGCGTGGCTCGTCCGCTTGCGCAGCGTTCTCGGGCTGCTCGCTCACTCGGGCGGATCTTCGCCGAATACGCGCGCATAGATCATCGCCGCCACCCGCGTGGCGGCAATGCTCGCGAGCGCGCCGATTCCGGCGAGCAGACCGGACCAGATCAGTCGCTTGACCAGTGGGCTCTCCGTCATCGGGGGGATTCAATCAGACTCGTCGATCGGTACGCCCTCGGGCTCAGGCTCGCCCGCCCAAGGCTTACACCGTGCTACCCGGTGGACGATCGCGGCTAACGCTCGATCCCGCGGCAGATCATCTCGACGATCAACGTCTTGGCGCGCTCCAGCTCCTCGTCGCTGACCGGCATCGCTTCGAAGATCCAGCCGGTCAGGACCTGCTCGACCGAGCCGTAGAAGGCCTGGGCGGCGAATTCGGGCGTGACCTCGGAGCGAAATAGGCCGTCGGCCTGCGCACGCGAGACGATCGCGGCGATCTTGGCGTATGCCTCTCTGATAATCGGCAGGTGCGTCAGCCCGAACGTGTTCGCGGCCCTGGTGACCTCGACGACGATCACCTTCATCAGGTCGGGATCGTGGCGGTAGGAATCGATGATGAACGCGGCGATCGCGGCCAGCTTGTCGCGCGGCGCGCGCTGGGAGGCGTCGGCTTCCTCGATCGCGACGAGCATCACATTCCAGCGCTCGAGGAACAGCGTGTCGAGAATCTGCTCCTTGGAGGAGAAGTAGTGGTAGACGAGGCCGTAGGCCACCCCCGCCTCATCGGCGATGTCCGACACCCGGCAGGTGTGAAAGCCCTGGCGGGCGAACACCCGAACCGCCGCGTCGAGGATCACGCGGCGCTTGTCAATCGCCGCGGTCGTCACGCGCCGTCCCAGTTGTACGCGGCCGGCTGGCGGTGCTCGAACACCGGCATCCGGCGCCGGACCTCGTCGATCCGCCCGAGATCGAGCTCGGCGACGATCGCCGTCTCGAGGTCGGGCGCGCCCGCGAGCACCAGCCCCCACGGGTCGACGATCAGCGAGCGCCCGCCCGAGCGCATCCCGCCGGGGTGATTGCCGATCTGGTTGGGAGCGACCACGAAGCACTGGTTCTCGATCGCCCGCGCGCGGACCATCGTCTCCCAGTGGTCACGCGTGGTCGGCAGCGTGAACGCCGCCGGCACCGCGACGACGGTCGCACCGCGGAGGGCGAGGATGCGATACAGCTCGGGGAAGCGCAGGTCGTAGCAGATGCTCATCCCGAGCTTGGTCCCGTCACCCAGTTCCGACACGACGATCTCATCCCCGGGCCGCTCCGTCGATGATTCCGCGTAGTGGAGATCATCGGTCTCGAAGTCGAACATGTGGATCTTGCGGTAGACGGCCTTCAGCTGGCCGTCGGGACCGACATGGACGCTCGTGTTGCTGCCCAGCGCATCGCCCTCCGCGTGTTCGAAGAACGAGCCGGCGAGCAGATCGATGCCGAGCGCGACGGCGGTCTCGCGCGCCCACGCAACGGCTGGCCCATCGAGCGTCTGCGCGCCGGCTGCCATCTGCTCGCGCGTCCCGAGCACGGTCCATTTCTCGGGCAGCACCACGAGCTCGGCCCCCAGCGACGCGGCCTCACGGACGAGGCGGTCGGCGGTCTCGAGGTTGCGATCGACGTCATCAGTTGCATTGAGTTGGATCGCTGCTGCGCGCAAGGTCTCGCCTCTTCCCGATTGACTGGTCAGTCAGTTTGCCAGGTTGGTGCCGCGAGCTCACTTCCGGGGCCCGCCGCGGGAAGATCAAGCCTACCCCCGCGATGAGCGCACCCCTCCCCCCGCAATGAGCGCACCCGTCCCCCTCGCGCTGCCGTTCCGAGGCCGCTTCGGCGCCCCGCGCCCGAGCGCGCTTGACGGCCTGCCGCTGCCGCCGGCGTCGATGCCATCCCACCACGGCTCGCGGCCGCTGAAGGCGTGGCGTTTCGTCGGCGTGTTCGCCCCCGAGCTGATGGTCTGCGCGGCGGTCGTGCGCGTCGGGCCGGCCCGGCAGTGCTTCTGGGCCGTGTGGGACCGGCAACGGCGCCGCCTGTACGAACAGACGCGTCTGGCGCGGCGCACGGTGTCGCTCGGGCCAGGCTCCGTGCGCGTGCACGACGGCGCGATCTCACTCGAGCTCGAGCTGTCCGAGTCCGCCGGGATCGAGTCGGTCTGCCGCAGCGGCGCGAGCTACGCCTGGACGCGCAAGCAGGGTGGGATCGAGGCCCACGGCACGGTCTCGATCGACGGCGTACGGCGGGCGTTGCAAGGTCGCGCCGTGGTCGATGACACGGCTGCGTACTACGAGCGCCACACGAGCTGGCGCTGGAGCGCCGGCGTCGGGTTGCACTCGGACGGACGCCCGGTGGCATGGAACCTCGTCGACGGCGT
>DATNKY010000559.1:0-3497 GCA_035603155.1 Solirubrobacteraceae bacterium | reverse complement strand
CCCGAACCCCGGCCGACACACGTCATGCGATGGCCGCGGCCGGCGCGGTCGAGCTGCCATTCGATTTCGAGTTCTCGGGCGCGACCTCGAGCGAGTATGCGTGAGACCCGAGGTGGCCCGGAACGATGCCGGAAGTAGCGTGCGGACCGCGCCGTAAGAGATGAGCGGTCCGCTGCCTCCTGTCTGCATCCTTGCGGGCGGTCGCGGCACGCGCTTAGGCGCGATCGTGAAGCAGACCCCGAAGCCGTTGCTCGAGGTGGCGGGAGAGCCGTTCCTTTTCCATCAACTGCGGCTCCTGTCCCGCTACGGAGCGACGCGCGTTGTGATGTGCGTCGGGTATCTGGGCGACGAGATCGAGCGGAGAATTGGCTTTAGTCGGTTCGGGATAGAAATCGAGTACGCCTACGATGGCGCCACCCCGGTCGGCACGCTCGGTGCCATCCGCCAAGCACTGCCGGCGCTGGGTGAGCGGTTCCTGATCCTGTACGGCGATACCTACCTTCGGATCGAGTACGACGCGGTCGCCGGTGCTTGGGAGAACAGCGGCCTCATGGGACTGATGACGGTGCTGCGTAATCACGGTCAGTGGGACGCGTCCAACGCGAAGTTCGACGGCCAACGCGTGACGGCGTATGACAAAGATCGTCCGACGCCGGCAATGGATTGGATTGATTACGGCCTTGGTGGCTTGTGCGCGAAAGCGATCGACGTGATCGGAACGGGGGTTTCAGAGTTGTCCGATCTGTATCGCGAGCTCGCAGCCGGCCGTCAGCTATTCGGGTTTGCTGCCACTAAACGCTTCTACGAGATCGGCACACCCGATTCGTTGGCGGAGACGAGCACTTTCCTCGCCGAGGAACCCTGGGCGGTCGACTAGGCAAGAGCTCAATGCGGATCGGTGATCGGCTGTTCGGCTGAGCCGCTCCTGGCGGCTGGTCAGTGCCGCCGACGAACAACGTCCGCGGCCGCGAGTGACCACCGCACCGCTCGGCGGTTCTGCAACGCGGACAGCTCTTGGCGGAGCTCGACGCTCCGGTCGCGTTCGAACGCCAACGCTGTGTGCTCGGACTCGAGTGCTGTCCGCAGTTTCTCGAGTTCCGCCTCGAGCTCGACGTTTCGTTCGTGCAGCTTCCGCCGCTCGAGCTCGAGCTCCGAGACCCGCTCGTGAACGACGCTCGCGCCCACGTGCTCCCGGAGCCGCGCGCCGATCGCGGTCCGCGCACCAACGAACGGGTCGGGTGGCGGAAGTGAGTCAAGTGCAGCCGCGATCTCTTGCACAAACGGCTTCCACTCGGTCTCCTCACGGGCGGTCTGCATTGCTCGAGCTGACAGGCTCGCGAGCCGATTCGGATCCGCGAGGAGCCGCGCGATCGCCTCAGGCATGGCCTCCCGACTCTCGGCGGCAAGCACACCGAAAGACTCCGTCAGTCTTCGCGAAAAGGGGTTTGCGCCGCGTACAACCGCCGGCACGGCCCCCATCGCGCGAGCTTCGCGCGCAATCCTGGTCTCCCCCTCCAACCGAGCTGGGTAGAGCAGGATCTTCGCGGACCCCAACCTACTCAGCATCTCGGAGTGGGGCACCGCCGGTATCGGATCAACCGAATACGGGAGCTCTTGGGCAAGTCGCTCGGCGAGTGGAGCCCAACGATTGTCAGTCAGCCAGGCGACGTCGACCTCCCTCTCCACCGCTGGATCGGGGAACTTCAGCGGCTCGCCCAGGCCAAAATACGCGTTCGGGACGCCATGAGCCTGAAGGCACGCGACGACCGGCTCCATATTCGTCCACGCAGCGATCCCCATCGCCGCAAGTGCGTCGAGACTCTCCGCGCGATTGACGTCTTCAATCCGGGCCGTGAGCGGCGACAGGTGCTGCCAGGTCGCTGTGAATGGCCATCCACTCAGGCCAAGCGGCGCAAGCACGAGCAGAACCAGCTGCGCTCCGGACAGCCACGCGCCCGCGTATGCCAGGGGATCGTGATGGCCTTCAGGCACTACGATCACGTCGTCCGCCGCTGGATCGCGCGACTCCCTCGGCAGTCGCGGGGATGTGTTCGTAGCCGTTGACATCAAATCGAACACGTCGCGGTCGATCCAACCTCGCAGCTCTACATCCCACCCTGCTTCGATCGCCGCGAACGCGATCTCATACATTCTCCGCACGCCCCCATAGACCCAGGTCTGCTCGACGTGCGTCGCAGGCGGAAGGCGAAGCAGATCAGCGTCGCTCGGGAGGCAGACGACCAGTGTTCTGGAATTGGTCACTTGGGACGAAGTTTCCGTGTCGGGATCGTGATTTGCACAGCGGGCGGCGTCAGCGGGGTCGGGAAGCGAGCAGCCATCTTACGATTCGCCCCCCATGACCCGGCTAGAGAGCCGCGCGAGCACTGCGAGCCACTCGTGGACCGCCCGCAAACGAACCTGGGCCCAGCGGCGTGCTGCGATATGGTCGGCGCGCCGCGATCCGCCAGTTGAACCCCGTGACCATCATCGGCAGTCCACCTAAAACGAAGGAGCTGGCTTGACCAGCAGCCGTCGCGCGGGCGCGCCGAGGCTGATCGAGTGGACGGGGGAGCGGTGCGTACCGTGGGCGCCCGACGTCCAGGTCGTCTATGAGCCCCTCCACCGGTACATGTGGGCGGCCACGCTGGTCGGCGACCGACGCGTCCTGGACCTCGCCAGCGGCGAAGGCTTTGGGGCCGCGTTGCTCGCCGACTCGGCGCAGCATGTGACGGGTGTCGACATCGACGAACGGACGGTCCAGCACAGCGCTCTGAACTACGGCAGCGACAAGATCGACTTCCAGGTCGCGGACGCGACCGACCTCTCTCGGTTTGCCGATGGCTCGTTCGGGGCTGTGGTCGCCTTTGAGATGATCGAGCACGTCTACGAGCAGGAGCGCGTGCTCGAGGAGATAGCCCGGGTGCTCGAACCGGACGGGCTGCTGGTCATCTCGACGCCCGACCGTCGGGCGTACTCGGACACGAGCTGGTCGCACAACCCGTTCCACGTGCGCGAGCTCGATCTCGACTCGTTTGCGACGCTCATGGGCCGGACCTTTGGGCAGGTCGCGATCTGGGGCCAGCGCACGATCACCGGCTCGGTTCTGGCGGCGCTCAACGGGGCCGATGACACCGAGCCTCCCGCACGGACGTTCTTCATCGAGCGGACGGGGGACACGTGGCGCTCGGCGCCCGCGCCGTCGCCGTTGTACCTGGTCGCCGTCGCCTCGAATGTACAGCTGCCAGCGGTCCCGTCGGAGTCGACGCTCGCCGATTGCGGACTCGAGCTGCAGCGCTCGGCGCAGGCTGCCAGTGCGAGCGCTGCCAACGAGCAGCTCGCCGAGGCGCAGGGGCGTCTGACCCGGCTGCAAAGCGAGCTTGGCGAGCGTCGGCGTGCGGAGCGGGAAGCCACGCAGCGGCTCGCCGATCGCGAGCTCGAGGTCAGGTTCGACCACGATCGGATCGCGGAGCTGACCGCGCGTACCGAGCAGGACCGCC
>DATNKY010000420.1:0-2468 GCA_035603155.1 Solirubrobacteraceae bacterium | reverse complement strand
CACCCGGTTCGCGAAGATGAGGCGGTGAAAGCGCTCGTCAGGAGGTACTCGATCTGCGCGGCCGAAGTCACGCATGCCGCCGACGGACCACTGCTCGGTCCCGCCGAAAGCAGCCATCTCGAACGACTAGCGGGGGGGCGTGAGAACGCTGCTCGTTCGTGAGGCTGTCGCGCAAAGGGCACGGGATCGCAGAGCGAGATGCAGTCTGGGTTTCGCTTCGATCGCGGGATCGCGATGAGCGGCTCGCAGCTCGTTAGCCGGTCGCTGCGGCGAGGTTGTGGCGGTGCAGCTTGGTCAGGTTATGTGTCATCAGGATCAGCCGCCATTCGGTCCTGACGGCGGTTCTGCCTCGTCGGTGAAACCGGTTGATGTGTCGGTTGTGCTTGGTGTGGGCGAATACCGGCTCGACGGTCTGTTTGCGTTGGCGGTAGAGCTGTGACCCGGCCGGATTGTCGAGGATGTGGCGCATGAAGCGGGGACGACCGCTGGTCCATCCGGGTCTTGGTCCTTTGCGTCGGCTGGAGTCGGGCGGGATCAGCACGTTGAGTCCGTGCTCGGCGGTCACGTCGTCCATGTGCTGTTCGTTCCAGTAGCCCGCGTCGGCCAATATGACTGACGGGCGGTCGCTGACCCCGGCGGCGTCGAGCTCGCGGACGGTCGCGTCAGTCATCGGGGATAGCTGTCCGAAGTCGATCGTCTCGACGGTGATCTCGCCCGCCAGCGCGATCTGCTTCTCATTGACCGCGGTCTGGACGTTGTAGCCCTGCACCCAGCCCCGGAACGCCTTCATCACCCGGGAGTCAGGATCGGTCATGTTGACCTCGCCCGGCGGGCTGTCGGGCGGCATATAGGGCTTGGGTGGATGACCGAGCCGCCGGCCGTTCTTCATTCGCCCGTGCGCCCGATACTCCTCATAAGCCTCGTTGCCGCGGCGTTCGGCGTCTAACTCGTTCTCCAAGCGCCGGCCGGCCTCGCGCAACCGCGATGACCGCGACCGCGCAACGCTGCTCGCGGCGCGCCACCGATCCTGATCGAGCTGGCGCTTGGCCTCAAGCAACCAACCATGCCGGCCCTGCACCCGGGCAACGATCCGCGCCTGATCAAACCCGTGCTCGGGCTCCTCTGAGTCTGTCGCGGTGCGGTCGCGCGCGAGCTCTCGCGCCAGCCACGCCCGACGCCCCGCCTCGCTCTGAAGCTCCTCAGGCAGTTCATCCCCGCGAGCATCGCCGTGGATCTCATCCTCAGCCTCATCGATCGCGATCGCATCCGCGACCACCTCCCGGGCGATCTGGTCATAGTCAACGTTGGCGTCGCGGCTGGCGTTGGCGTGAAACTTCGTGCCGTCAATCGCGACGATCCCCGACGCCACCAGCCCCGCGCGATCACACAGCCGCAGCACCGAACTGAACAGGTCAGCCAGCGCCGACTCGTGGCGCACCAAGAACCTCGCGATCGTCGCGTGGTCAGGCACCCGATTACCGCAAATCACCCGATAGGCCACGTCCTGACGACAGTGACGCTCGATCCCGCGAGCCGACCGCTCATCGATCGCAAACGAATACAGCACCAGTGCGACCATCACCGCCGGGTCATACGCCGCGCGACCATGACCATCAACGCGATACGCGCCATAAAACGCCGCGAGATCCATCTCATCCACCGCCGCGATCACAAACCACGCGAGATGATCCTCAGACAGCCAATCCCGCAACGACGGCGGCAACAAAAACGCCTGCTCACGATCCGCTTCGATGAAATTCTGGGGCATCCCCGAAGTCAATTGAGCCCGCCGGACAGAAGCCTTTGTGCGACAGCCTCACGAATCAGCGGACGTGTTGGCGGCCATCCGGGATGGTCCGGGGCTTCCGCTCCGGTGCAGCCGCCGCCCAGAACAGCGGTCGGCCATTTGTCGCTGCTCTAGGAGAAGATGCCGTTGCGTTCGTACCCCACCGCGGGTGATCCTGCGCCGCCTTCGTCGAGGGTGGGGTTGTGCTGGCCGGAGCGGTCTGACGTGTAGATCACGCCGCCACGGTCGTCGCGCGCCGTGAAGCTGATCGTCGCGGCGCCGGTCACGTAGTGACCTTCAAAGCCGAAGGTCGTGTCGCGGACCTTCTGCCGTCCGCCGTCACCGGACCAGCGCACGTCGAAGCTGACATGCGAGGGGACGGGTGTCGGCCCTCCCCCGAGGACGGCGCTGAAGAAGTCATGAAAATCGGGAACCGCGACGTTGTCAGCGCGCATTCGCGCGCGTCCGCTTCCAGCGGTGAAGCTGATCGTCCACGGCGCCACGGGAATGGTCCAGAACAGCCCGGACGCAGCTATGCCCGGCTCCCAGTCGTGCTGTTGCCGGGTCGGGTCGCCGACGGCGCCCGGATCGAACAAGTCAATTCATATGAAACCGAACGACCCGGCGTGAACGCGGCCGTCGAGTCCGATGTAGACGCCGCGCATGAACCGCATATCGGTGT
>DATNKY010000271.1:0-5541 GCA_035603155.1 Solirubrobacteraceae bacterium | reverse complement strand
GGTCCGCGCCGAGGGCGACGGGTTCGAGCTCGAACGCGAGCGCCAGGTCGTGACGTCCTCGGGCCAGGTGTCGGCGCAGATTGATCGGATCCATCTCGATCGTCTCGGCGTCGAGCAGCTCGAGCGCGAGGCCGCTACGGCCGGGCTGTCGCCGCGCGGACTGACGCAGATTCCGGCGACCGAGGAACACGTCGGCACCGAGGTGGTGATGCTCGGTGCCTGAGCGCCGGCTGCGCGTCTGCGCGCTGTACCCCGACCTGATGAACATCTACGCCGATCGCGGCAACCTGCTGCTGCTCGAGCAGCGATGCCGCTGGCGCGGAATCGACTTCTCGGTGACCGCCAGCACGATCGGGGATCGGCTTGATTGGAAGGGTGCCGACCTCTACTACATGGGCGGCGGGCAGGATCGCGATCAGCGGCTGTGCGCCGACGATCTCGCCGAGCGCAAGCGCGACGACCTGCACGCGGCCGCCGAACGCGGCGCGTTGATCCTCGCCGTCTGCGGCGGCTACCAGCTGTTGGGACACTCGTACGAGCTGGACTCCGAGACGCTGCCGGGCGCCGGGCTCGTGGACCTCGTCACCGTTCGCGCGGTGGGGCCCCGGCTGATCGGCAACGTCGCGATCGAGGTCGAGCTCGAGCCGGGATCGCCCCGGGTGCTCGCCGGGTTCGAGAACCATGGTGGCCGGACCTCGCTCGGACCAGGCGCGACACCGCTCGGGCGCGTGCTCAACGGACACGGCAACGATGGTCGCAGCGGCTTCGAGGGCGTCCGGCGCGACAACGTGATCGGCACATATCTCCACGGCCCGCTGCTGCCCAAGAATGCGTGGTTTGCCGACTGGCTGATCGCGACGGCGCTCGACCTCGAGCTCCCGCTGGCGCCGCTCGACGACGAGCTCGAGGACGCCGCGCACGCCGAGGCACGTCGAGCTGCCGGGGTCTGAAGGCCGTCGGGGCTACGATGATCGCCGTCCTGACTCGCCTGCCGACTCGCCTGCATAGGACGGCGCCGATCGCCGCCTGCCTCTCGATCGCGACCGCGATCGCCTGCTCCGCCTGCGGCAGTTCGATCTCGGATACGCAGACCGTCGCGGCCCGATCGACCTCGACTCAGAGCTCCTCGTCGACCCCGGCGACGGCGACCAGTTCGATGACCTCCACGACCTCGTCGACCACCACCGCCCTGCTTCCCGGGACGGGCAAGCCGACGGTGACGATCGGCGACAAGAACTACACCGAGCAGTTCGTGCTCGGTGAGCTCTACAGCCAGGCCCTGCAGGCGCAGGGGTTCACCGTCCAGCTCAACCAGAACATCGGCCCGACCGACGTCACCGTTCGGGCGCTGCAATCAGGGCTGCTCGGCATGTACCCGGAGTACCTCAACGTCTTCAACAGTTCGATCGCCAGGTACAAACATGACTTCCACAGCCGGGCCGGCGCCTATCGGGCCGCTCAACGCTACGCGCTCGCACACAGCCTGCAGCTGCTCACGGCGACGCCGTTCAGCGACACCAATGCGATTGGCGTGACTGTCGGCTTTGCGCGAGCGAATCATCTGCGCTCGCTCACCGACCTGCCCAGGGTCGCCTCGCTGATGACGCTCGGCGGTCCGCCCCTGAGCGAGCAGACCCCTCCCGGGCTGGCCGCGGTCGAGGACGCCTACGGCTTCACCCCAGAGACGTTCACGCCACTCGCGGTCGGAGCCCAGTACGCCGCGCTGAACAACGGCTCGGTTCAAGCCGCCGAGGTGCAGACCACCGACGGCCAGCTCGCCGACGGCGACTACCGGGTGTTGTCGGACCCCCAGAAGGTCTTCGGGTGGGGAAACGTCGTCCCGGTCGTGTCCGCTCGCGCGTTGAGCGCCGAGGGTCCGGCATTCGCGGAGACGATCGACAAGATCAGCGCCACTCTGACGACGCGCGTGATCCGGCAGCTCAACCAGGCGGTCGACATCTCGGGGCAGAGTCCGGCGACGGTCGCGCATCAGTACCTCGTGACCCACGGTCTGATCCCGATCTCGTCGCCCTGAGTCCAGCGACCTCGGGCGACCTCGGTGGTCGGTCAGAAGCCGCCGCTGGAGCCGAAGCCGCCGATGCCGCGCTCGCTGCCGGACAGCTGCTCGACCTCGACGAGTGCCGGTGACTCGACGCGCACCAGCACGAGCTGTGCGATCCGATCCCCGGCGGCGAGCTCGACGCGGTGCGCCCGGTCGGTGTTCAGCAGCAGGACCGCGAGCTCGCCGCGGTAGCCCGAGTCGATCAGCCCGGGCGCGTTGACGAGCGAGATCCCGTACCGAGCCGCCAGTCCGGATCGCGGCAGGACGAGGCCCGCGATCCCGTCCGGGATCTCGACCGCGATTCCGGTCGCGACCGATGCGCGGGCGCCGGGCTCGAGCGTTGTCGCCTCCAGCGCGCACAGGTCGAGGCCCGCATCGCCCGCGTGGGCCCGCGCTGGCAGCACGGCGTGCGGGTGCAGCCGCACGACCCGAAGGTTCATCCGGCGACGGGCTTCTGCCTCAGCGCGAACGGCGCGAAGCGAGCGGCGACGCCGGCCGGCAGCCGCACGAGCACGCGTACGCCCTCGGGAGTGTCCTCGCGCTCGAGATCGCCGGCAAGCTCGTGCAGCTCGGCGAGCCGACCACCGTCGACATATGGGACCAGCAGTTCGACCTCCGCCAGGCGGCGCTCGAACTCGGCGCTGAGACGATCGATCAGGGCTGAGATCCCCTCCCCCGTGTGCGCGCTGACCAGCATCGCGTCCGGGTGGCGGCGCGCCAGGACGGCGCGGCGCTCGTCGTCGATCTTGTCCGCCTGCGCGAGCACGAGCACTCGCGGCACCTCGTCGGCTGCGATCTCGGCGAGCACATCCTCGACCGCGCGCGTCATCTCGTCCAGCTCCTCCTCGGGCACCGACGCATCCGCCACGTGGAGCACCAGATCGGCTCGTCGGGTCTCCTCGAGCGTCGCGCCGAACGCGTCGACGAGCTGGTGGGGAAGCTTGCGGATAAACCCGACGGTGTCGGTCAGCAGATAATCGCGACCACCGGCGCGGAGCACGCGCGTGGTCGGATCGAGCGTGTGGAACAGCCGGTCGCGGACCGGGATGCTCGCGCCCGTGAGCGCGTTGAGCAGGGTCGATTTGCCGGCGTTCGTATACCCCGCCAGCGCGATCTGCGGCAGATGCGCCCGCTCGCGCTCGGCGCGCATCACCGAGCGTGTCGAGCGAACGTGCGCCAGCCGCCGTTTGAGCGCCGCGATCCGGTCTCGGGCGAGCCGGCGGTCGGTCTCGATCTGGGTCTCGCCCGGGCCTCTGGTTCCGATTCCACCGCCGAGGCGCTCGAGATGCGACCACAGACCCCGCATCCTGGCGAGGTTGTACTCGAGCTGGGCGAGCTCGACCTGGAGCTTGCCCTCCGCGGTGTGAGCATGCGCGGCGAAGATGTCGAGGATGACCGCGGTGCGATCGATCACGGGGATGCCGAGCGCCGTCTCGAGATTTCGCTCCTGACGTGGGGAGAGCTCGTCATCGCAGGCGACGAGGTTCGCGTCGCGTGCGGCGATCTCGGCCTTCAGGTCCTCGAGCTTGCCGGGGCCGACGTAGGAGTTGGGATGCGGGCGATCGCGGTGCTGGATGACCTCGCCGACGGCCGCCACGCCCGCCGTGCGAAGCAGCTCCTCCAGTTCGGCCAGGTGCGCGTCATCGCCCGCCGGGACGGCGGCGACCATCAGGGCGCGCTGGCGAGCGCGCCCCTGCGGCTGCGTCCCATTGCTGGACGGCTGCCCGTTGCGCGATTCAGGTTGCGGCACTACTGAAGATGGTAGCCGCGCGGACCGGTGACGGCTGCGCGCGGCGCTAGAGCAGGCGGTGGGCTCGACCGCCGAGAGCTCGAGCTGGTGGCGCCGCGCGGCCGCTTGAAGCTAGAGCTGCTGCAGCCGCTGTACCGCCTCGAGCAGCCGATCGTCGGGGGTCGTCAGCGAGATTCGGAAGAAGCCCTCGCCGTGGCGGCCGTAGGCGCCTCCCGGAGATATGACGACCGCTGCCTGCTCGAGCACGTGCTCGCAGTACTCGGCCGCCGAGCCGAAGCCCTCGGGGACCGGCGCCCAGACGTAGATCGTCCCTTTCGGACGCGTGACGGCCACGCCCGCCTGGGCCAGCGCATCGCAGACGAGGTCCCGGCGCCGCTGGTAGACGGCGTTCATCGCCTTGACCTCGTCGTCGAGCTCGGGTGAGAGGGCCGTCACCGCAGCGAGCTGAATCGCCTCGAACAGTCCCGAATCGATGTTCGATTTCAGCCGCCAGTACTCGGCGATCGCATCGGCGTTCCCGACGATCGCCGCGCACCGCCAGCCGGTCATGTTGTAGCCCTTGGAGAGCGAGAACACCTCGACGCCGACCTCCTTGGCGCCAGGGGTTGCGAGAAAGGACGGCGCGACGTAACCGTCGAAGGTCGTCTCGCTGTAGGCGTTGTCATGGACGACGAGCAGATCGTCGCGACGCGCGAGCTCGATCGCGTCCTCGAACACGCCGTCGGGGACGATGGCGCCGGTCGGGTTGTTGGGATAGTTGATGAACATCAGGCGTGCGCGCTGGAGCACGTCGCCGGGGATCGCGGCGAAGTCGGGGGCGAACCCGCGCTCGGGCTCGAGGCCCATCAGGTAGGGCTCGGCGCCGACCAGCAGCGGACCGCCGGTATAGACCGGATAGCCCGGATCGGACGCGAGCGCGACGTCGCCGGGATCGAGGAACGCGAGGTTGAGGTTGAAGATGCACTCCTTGGCGCCGATCGCCGGCATCACCTCGGTCTCCGGATCGAGCGTCACGCCGAAACGTCGCCGATAGAAATCGGCGAAAGCCTCGCGGAACGCCGGCAGCCCGCGGTTGGTCGGGTACGTGTGCGTGCTCGGATCGGCGACGGCGCGCTGGGCGGCCGCGACAATTTCCCCATACGTGGGCGTGTCCGGGTCCCCGATCCCCAGGCTGATCACGTCCACCCCCGCGGCGCGTTTGGCCGAGATCTTGCGCTCCAGCTCGGCAAACAGGTATGGGGGTATCTGCTCCAGGCGCTTACTCGGTCTCATCAAGCTCCTTGACGAACTCGTCGGAGACCGTGCCGCGGAAGACGGGCACGGCCCACCCGGTCAACGTTACGTGAAGTCCCTCAGCGACCTCGACCTCGAGCTCCCCGCCGTCGAGCACGACGGTGACCGGCGAGTCCCCGCCCTCGAGCACGTGCCCGATCGCCGCCCCGGTGGCGCCGGTCCCGCTCGCGGAGGTCTCGCCGACGCCGCGCTCGAAGATACGGGCTCGAATCCGGTCGGCGGCGAGCGGCACGTACCAGGACACGTTGGTGCGGTTGGGGAACAGGTCGTTGCGCTCGATGCTCGGGCCGATCGCGGGCAGGTCCAGGGCTTTTAGCTCCTGCTCATCGACAACCCGGATGGTGCACTGCGGGTTTCCCACCTGGACGTGGCGGAAGTGCCACCTGCGACCACCCGCGAACAGCTCCCCTGCTCCGTCCCTGGACCCCGACGGGTA
>DATNKY010000085.1:0-7447 GCA_035603155.1 Solirubrobacteraceae bacterium | reverse complement strand
CACTACAACGTCCGCGAGGGGATGATCGAGGACGCGGTCACCGAGATCGGGCGTGAGCTGAACGAACGCTGCGCGGAGCTCGAGCAGCAGGGCAAGCTGCTCGAGTCCCACCGTTTGCGCCAGCGGACCCAGTACGACATGGAGATGCTCCGCGAGCTCGGGTTCTGCTCGGGGATCGAGAACTACTCGCGGATCCTTGACGGGCGCAATCCCGGCGATCGTCCCTACTGCCTGCTCGACTACTTCCCTGACGACTTCGTCTGCTTCATCGACGAGTCCCACCAGACAGTCCCGCAGATCGGCGGCATGCATGAGGGTGACCGGTCGCGCAAGCAGACTCTCGTCGACTACGGCTTCCGGCTGCCGAGCGCGCTCGACAACCGTCCGCAGACCTTCCAGGAGTTCCTTTCGATCACGCCGCAACTCGTGTTCGTGTCGGCGACGCCCGGCGAGTACGAGCGCTCTCATTCGCCGCGGATCGTCGAGCAGATCGTGCGCCCGACCGGGATCATCGACCCCGACGTCGAGGTCCGGGAGACGCGCAACCAGATCGACGACCTGATGAATGAGATCCGCGCCCGGACCGAGCGCGATGAGCGAACGCTGGTCACGACCTTGACCAAGAAGATGTCCGAGGACCTGACCGATTACCTGCTCGAGATGGGATTCCGCGTCCGCTACCTGCACTCGGAGATCGACACCCTCGAGCGGATTCAGATCATCCGCGAGCTGCGGCTCGGCGAATATGACGTGCTCGTCGGCGTCAACCTCCTGCGCGAGGGGCTCGACCTGCCGGAGGTGTCGCTGGTCGCAATCCTCGACGCCGACAAGGAGGGCTTCCTGCGCGGCGAGACATCGCTGATCCAGACGATCGGTCGCGCGGCTCGCAATGTCGACGGGAAGGTCCTGATGTACGCCGACAAGGAGACGGCCGCGATGCGCTCCGCGATCGCCGAGACCGATCGACGCCGGACGATCCAACGCGCCTATAACGAGGAGCACGGGATCACGCCGGAGACGATCGTCAAGGGGATCTCTGACATCGCCGAGTTCCTGCAGTCGGACTCCAAGGTTCCGCGTTCGCGACGGCGCCGCCGCCGCAAGGAGGGCTCGATGCCGCCGGCCGAGATCGAGCGCGCGATCGTCGAGCTCGAGGAGGAGATGCTCGCCGCCGCCGAGGACCTCAGGTTCGAGTATGCGGCCAAGCTCCGTGACGAGATCCGCGACCTCAAGCGTGAGCTCGACGAGGCGATCGCCGCCGGCGACGCGCGCGTTTGACGACACACGGACCACGCGGCCTGACGGCACGGGTCCGGTACGCTGCGCCTGCCGGCCCGGAAACGGAGGTGAGGCGCGGTGGCACTTGACAGGAACAGCATCCAACGCAAGGACTTCTCGGTCTCGCGCCGGGGATACGACCCCGCCGAGGTCGACGCCCATCTGAGCGCCGTCGCCGACGAGGTGGCCACGGCGCAGGCTCAGCCCCGGGGTGGCGAGTCGCTCGCGTCGTCAGCCAGCGACCACGTGCGCACGATCATCGAGGCCGCCGAGGGTAGCGCCGCGCAGATCCGCCGCGAGGCCGAGGAGGACGCGATCCAGACGCGCCGGCGCGCCGAGGAGGACGCTCGCAAGGTGTCGGCCTCGAGCGCCGAGGTGCTCGAGCAGCTCGAGGCGGCCAGGCGCCAGCTCGACTCGGTGATCGAGTCGCTGCGGGCTGATGGTCCGGCGGGCAAGAACGGCAGAGGGCTGGGCCCGGAGGCGTCCGCCGCGGCTGCCGTCGAGCACTCAGTACCCGCCGCCGAGCCCGCCGTCAGGCACGCGCCGCCTCCCGCCGAGCTCGTGGCGGAGCGCGCCGTGCCAGGCGCCCAGCCCATCGCTCAGCACGCCGCGGCCGCCGCCGATGACACCGCCGCCGCCGCCGATGACACCGCGGAAACCACGGCAGCCGACGACGTCACCGCGGCCAGGAACGTCGCCCCGGGCGACGCGGCCGAGCCGTCAGAACCCGCTGCGCCGGCCTCCGGACGCGCGAGCTCCGACGCGGAGGGGGCACGCCTGATCGCGCTTCACATGGCGCTCAACGGCACCCCGCGTGACGAGACCGCCAAATACCTGTCGGAGAACTACGAGCTCTCCGACCGCGAGCGCCTGCTCGACGACGTCTACGCGAGCGTCGAGCGTTAACGATCGCTTGGACCACGCCCGGGCGGCCCTGGGCGACGGCCGCCTCGACCGCGCTGGTTCTGGTGCCGGTCGCGATCGAGGTTGCGTTCAACCCGGTCGAGGTCAGCCGCAGGGCCGTATAGGGCCCATGCGCTGCGCGCGAACGTGATCACCACGATCAACAGCACCCACGCCGGCCAGAACGGCGCGCTGGCACCGGACGCGGCCCACACCCCGGTCGCGACCAGGAATGCGGTCAGCGAGCCACCGCTCTCCTGGACCATCCGCCGTGTCAGGTGCGACCGCCGCGCGCGGTGACTGAGCGTCGCCTCGCGCTTGGTCGACGGGAGGTCCTGACGGAGCACGTCGAGCTCCGAGGTGGTCCGCGCCGAGTAGGCGGCCTGGACGCGATCCTCGAGCTCGTCGGTGTCGAGCCGGCCCGCGGCCGCGTGCTCGTTGAGGTCTGAGACCAGGCGTTCGCGATCCTCGTCGGAGGCCCTGATCCCGCGCGGCGCCGGCCGCGGAGGGGTCGGCTGCTCAGGCCGTTGTTCGCTCATTGCGGCAACTGTAATCCAGTATCCGGCAGCGCGGGACGGGAACGTCTGTTCGGTGGACTAAACTGGTTGCGAGTGGATCGAATCCTCGTTTCCGGCGCCAGGGAGCACAACCTCAAGGACGTGACGGTCTCGATCCCGAGGCACTCGTTCACGGTGATCACGGGTCTCTCCGGGTCGGGCAAGTCGTCGCTCGCGTTCGACACAATCTACGCCGAAGGGCAGCGGCGCTACGTCGAATCGCTGTCGGCGTACGCGCGCCAGTTCCTGGGCCAGATGGACAAACCGGACGTCGACTCGATCGAGGGTCTCTCGCCGGCGATCTCGATCGATCAGAAGACGACCTCGAGGAATCCGCGCTCGACGGTCGGCACCGTGACCGAGATCTACGACTACCTCCGCTTGCTGTGGTCGAGGATCGGCCATCCCCACTGCCATATCTGCGGGCGTCCGATCAGCGGTCAGTCGGCCGAACAGATCATCGACCAGGTGATGGAGCTCCCCGACGGGACGCGCTTCATGGTGCTCGCGCCGATCGTCCGCGGCCGGAAGGGCGAGTACGGCAAGCAGTTCGAGGAGCTGCGCGCCGAGGGGTTCGGCCGGGTCAAGGTCGACGGCGAGCTGCGGCGGCTCGATGAGGAGATCACGCTCGACAAGAAGTACAAGCACGACATCGCGGTCGTCGTCGATCGGCTCGTGATGAAGGACGAGCTGCGCAAGCGGCTCGCCGACTCGATCGAGACCGGGGTGGCGCTGGCCGACGGACTGGTCGAGATCGAGCTCGTCGACGAGGACCGCTCTTTGACGTTCTCCGAGCGGTTCGCGTGCCCGGTCCACGGACCGAGCCTGGTCGAGCTCGAGCCGCGGATTTTCTCGTTCAACTCCCCCCACGGGGCCTGCCCGCGGTGCACTGGTCTCGGATCGCAGATGGAGATCGACCCGGAGCTGGTGGTCCCGGATCCGACGCTGTCGATCGGCGAGGGCGCGATCGCTCCGTGGGCTGTGAGCGCGTCGGACTACTACGACCAGCTCACGCAGGCGATAGCCGAGCGCTACGGGGTCGATCTCGAGACGCCGTGGCAGGACCTTCCACAGGAGTGCCGGGACTTCTTCCTCTTCGGCGGGACCGGCGAGCGCGTCCAGGTCTCGTATCGCAACCGCTTCGGGCGTCGCCGTTCGTACGCGACGCGCTTCGAGGGGATCGTTCCGAACCTCGAACGCCGCTATCGCGAGACCGACTCGGACTTCTCGCGGGAGAAGATCGAGGAGTACATGACGCTGCGGCCTTGCCCGGAGTGCGAGGGTGCGCGGCTGCGCCCGGAATCGCGGGCCGTGCTCGTTGGCGACACGCCAATCCATCAGTTCACCGCGCTCTCGGCCTACCGCGCGCTCGAGTGGGTCCACGGCCTTCAGTTGTCAGAGCACGATCGCCGGATCGCGCGCCTGGTGCTGCGCGAGATCGAGGAGCGGCTCCAGTTCCTCGACAACGTCGGCGTCGGCTACCTGAGCCTCGAGCGCGCCGCGGCCACGTTGTCCGGGGGCGAGGCGCAGCGGATCAGGCTCGCGACCCAGATCGGATCGTCGCTGGTCGGTGTTCTCTACATCCTCGACGAGCCGTCGATCGGCCTTCACCAGCGCGACAACGAGAAACTGATCGTGACCCTCGAGCGCCTGCGCGATCTCGGCAACACGGTCCTGGTCGTGGAGCACGACGAGGGCACGATGCGAGCCGCCGACCATCTCGTCGACATGGGACCGGGCGCGGGCGAGCACGGGGGATACGTGGTGGCACAGGGAACGGCGGCCGAGGTCGCCGCGGTCAAGGATTCCCTCACCGGACAGTTCCTCGCCGGCACGCGTGTGATCGAGACGCCGCGCAAGCGGCGCAAGCCCGCCGGCTACATCACGATCGAGGGGGCCACCCAGCACAACCTCGCCAACGTCAACGTGAAGATCCCGCTCGGTGTCCTGTGCTGCGTGACGGGTGTGTCGGGATCGGGCAAGTCGACGCTCGTCAACGAGGTGCTGCTCAAGGCCGTGTCCAACCACCTGCACCGCAGCCGGCAGCGCGCTGGCGCGCATCGGCGGGTGACGGGTCTCGACCAGCTGGACAAGATCATCTCGGTTGACCAGTCGCCGATCGGACGTACGCCGCGGTCCAACCCGGCCACCTACATCGGGCTGTTCGACCAGATCCGCGAGCTGTTCTCCAAGACGCAGGAGGCCCGAGCGCGGGGTTACAAGCCGGGCCGGTTCTCGTTCAACGTCAAGGGCGGGCGGTGCGAGGTCTGCCGCGGCGACGGCCAGATCAAGATCGAGATGCACTTCCTGCCTGACGTCTACGTCCCGTGCGAGCAGTGTCACGGCAAGCGGTACAACCGCGAGACGCTCGAGGTCCGCTTCAAGGGCAAGACGATCTCCGACGTGCTCGAGATGCCGATCGAGGAGGCGCTGGAGTTTTTTGCTCACATCCCGAAGATTCGGCGCCGCGTCGAGGCGCTGGTCGATGTCGGGCTCGGCTACATGCGGCTCGGCCAGCCCGCTACGACGCTCTCGGGCGGCGAGGCACAGCGCGTCAAGCTCGCGGCCGAGCTGAGCAAGGTCGCGACCGGCCGGACGATGTACGTGCTCGACGAGCCGACGACCGGTCTACATTTCGCCGACATCCAGCGCCTGCTCGAGGTGCTGCAGCGGCTCGTCGATGCCGGCAACTCGGTGATCGTGATCGAGCACAACCTCGATGTGATCAAGGTGTCCGATCGCCTGATCGACCTCGGACCGGAGGGGGGCGACGACGGCGGCCGCGTGATCGCGACCGGAACCCCAGAGGAGGTCGCCGCGAATCCAGCCTCCTACACGGGACACTTCCTGGCCGAGCTGCTACCGATCAAGTCCAGCCGAAGCCGCAAGGCGGCGGCCGCCAACGGCTCCAAGGCCGCGACGCGCAACGGGTCTCAGGCCAAGCGTGCGGCGGCCAACGGGTCTCAGGCCAAGCGTGCGGCGGCCAACGGGTCTCAGGCCAAGCGTGCGGCGGCCAACGGGTCCCGAGCCAGGACCACCGCGGTCGACGGGTCCAGGGCCTCGGCGGGCAATGGGTCCAAGACTTCGGCGGGTAATGGGTCCAAGGCCTCCGGGGGCAATGGGTCCAAGCCTGCGACCAAGCGCACGCGCGCCACGCCTGCCAAGACCGGCCGCTGAGTCTCGATGGCTGAGAATTACAAGCCCGCGGGCTGGTTCACGCGCAACGTCTTCAACCGCATCGTGGCGCTCTGCGTCAGGCTCGGGATCGGCTTCTACGGCTCGCGGGTGCTGGAGGTGCGCGGACGCAAGTCGGGCGAGTGGCGCGAGACGCCGGTCAACCTGCTGACGGTCGATGGCCAGGACTATCTCGTCGCGCCGCGCGGCCACACGCAGTGGGTGCGCAACATTCGCGCCAGTGGTGGAGGGCGGCTGCGCCTCGGACGCCGGACGCAGGAGATCAAGGTCTTCGAGGTGAGCGACGAGCAGAAGCCGCCGGTCCTTCGGGCCTACCTGAAGCGGTGGGCGTGGGAGGTCAAGGCATTCTTCGACGGCGTCGACGCGAACTCGACTGACGCGCAGCTGCTGGCGATCGCGCCCGACCATCCGGTCTTTCGCCTGGAGCGCGTCTGAGCCGGCGACCGGCGGTCAGCCGCACCGAGCTCGAACTGTGGGCTCAGAAGTGGCGCTGGTATGAGCGAAACTCGCTGCCGTGGAACCGGGCCCGGATCCACTGGGAGGCGATGCGCCGGCGGGCATTCATTCGGTGGCCGGTGTACGGCAACGTGCTCGAGGCGCTCCGCGAAGGCCGCCTCGAGCTCGGCGCCGAGACGCTGTTCGAGCCCGGCGTGTGGATCACCGCTCCCGCGGATGCGCGGATCCGGATCGGCTCGGGGTGCTTTCTCAACCTCGGCGTGATGATCGCCGCCCTCGAGCTGGTCGAGATCGGCGACCACTGCATGTTCGCCAACGGATGCTTCATCAGTGACGCCAACCACCGCTTCGATGACCCGGACACGCCGGTCCCGTGGCAGGGCTTCACGACGAAAGGCCCGACCCGAATCGGCGACAACGTCTGGTGCGGGGCGAACGTCGTTATCGCCAGCGGCGTGACCGTCGGTGAGCGGTGCGTGATCGGGGCCAACTCGGTAGTGACCGCCGACCTGCCGCCGTTCTCCATCGCCGCGGGGGCCCCGGCCAAGGTCTTGCGGACGATCGAGTACCCCGGGTCAAGCGACCTTGGAGGCCCCGACGATCGAAGACTCCCGGTCGGGTGATTCAGAGGCGCCGGACGGTCGAGTACCCCCGAGCTCGTCGATCCCGGGGGTACTCGTCCTACGTCCGGATTTGCGTCGGAGGCGGCGCCGACCTTACGTTGGACGCGTCGCCGTCTCTGCCCGGAGCCCGCTAGTTGCTCGGGATCCCATTCGTCGGCGGTGCCGGCTGCTGACCCGTGAACGGGGTGATCGGACTGCCCTTGGTGGGGTCGGTCGTCAACGGACCGCCAAACAGCACGATCTTGCCATTGCGCACCTGGCCCAACTCGGCGCCGCCGTAGCCACCGTGCTGGGTGGTCGAGTAGCGGAACGGAACCAGGCCGGGACCGGTCCACTTGGCCCCGTCCTGGTTGACCGCGTTGACGATCGCCTGCCGCGTCAGGTTCTTGCCGGCAGCTTTGAGCGCCTGCACGAGCGTGTAGGCGCTCGCCATGC
>DATNKY010000090.1:0-13296 GCA_035603155.1 Solirubrobacteraceae bacterium | reverse complement strand
CTGCGAGCGCACGCACCGTCGCCGACGCCCGCGTTCTATGCAGCGCAAACCCGCCAACGATCCGCCCGCGCCCTCGATCCCGCTCGCTTACGGTTTGTCGCCGCGCAGGCACCACCGAGCTGCTTCTGCTTCGGGTGCTGGCCGGTCAGAAGGAACAGCGAGACCGCGGCTGGTGCGCCTCGCGCTCGGTGATTCGGGAGGGTGTCAGTATGACCGCACTCGGGCAGAGCGATTATTCGCCGTAGGATGGGTCGCCGTGGCGACTAGGCGGATGTTGCTTCGTCGGGGGCTGGCGCTCGAGTACGCGACGTTGGGATGGAATGTCGTGGGTGCGCCGGTCCTGATTTTGTCTGCGGTCGCCGCGGGTTCTTTGGCGCTGGCTGGGTTCGGGGTTGACTCGTTAATCGAGATCGTCGCTTCGGCGGTCGTCGTGTGGCACCTGACGGGTGACGAGGACTCGCGGCGCGAACATTGGGCGTTGCGGATCATCGCGCTCGCGTTCGTTCTGCTGGCCATCTATATCGCCGCGCAGAGCGCGATCACGCTGCTGTCGCGCTCGCATCCAGGGACCTCGGCGCTGGGCATCGCTTGGCTAGCGGCGACCGTAGTCGCGATGTTCGCCCTAGCCAGTGGAAAGCGTCGCACGGGCGTCCAGCTGGGCAACCAGGTCTTGCAGACCGAGGCGCGCGTGACCGTGATCGACGGCTGCCTCGCCGCTGGCGTTCTGCTCGGCGTTGTGCTCAACGAAGCCGCTGGGTGGTGGTGGGCCGACCCACTCGCGGCTCTCGTGTTGGGCGTCTACGCCTTCTTGGAGGCCCGCCACGCGTGGGCTGAGGCGAGCGCTGACTGAACGATTTGCCTGGACGCCAACCGACGCCCGACCGCGCCGATCATTGGTCAGCGGTCAGCGCCGAGACTACCGAGCTCGCGCTGCGACGATGCGAGGACCCGGCCGCCCTCGCGCAGCAGCACGAGAGAGACCGCCAAGGCGGCGACCGCGTCTGACCACCACCAACCGAATGCCGCATTGAGCACGAGGCTGGCAAGAGTCACCGTCGCAAGCGCAGCACCGGCCAGGCTCAGAACGCCGTCGCCCCTGAGAGCCGGACTGCTCAGAAGTCCTGCCAAGCGAAGCTTCGCGCGGGCAAGGACGGGAAGCACAAGGATCGACGCGGCGGTCAGCACGACACCAGCCGTCGAACGCTCAGACTCCGAGTGGCCAGCGAGCGCCGTAATCGCGTTCACGCTGACATACAGGCCGATCACGACCAGGACCGCACCGACCGCGCGCGCCGCGCGACGCTCGACGAGGTCAGACTCGCGCCGCGTCGATCGCTCGTGGCGAAAGCGCCAAATCAAGACAGCCGATGCCGAGCCATCCACGATCGAGTCCGCACCAAAACCGACCAGGGCGATCGCTCCCGCCCCGAACCCCTCAACCAAAGCAGTGACTCCAACAATCATAGCCCAGGCGACCGACAGCCCACACCACTGGATCGCTTCAGACAGATGCCGATCACGACGGGCCATCACGGGCATGTTCCCGCATGCGCAGCCAATCTCTCTCACTCCTACATCGCGTCGCCTTGGCTGCTACGTCAACGACGCTGCTCTCTCGAAGTCGGCCGGCTCGAAGCGGGAGCCGCGAACCGCGCCGGCTGGGCCTTCGACGCGCCTGGGGTTTCGTGGATTCAGAAGCGCGGCGACCTCGCCTGGACTCTTGGATCGGCCCGGGCGGTAGCACCGAGCGTGCAAGCCGACGCGCTGGTTTGGCGAAACTGGGGTCTCTTGCCTCGCGGGCGGCAAGCCGTGGTTTCACATTCAGACGGGCATCCGCCGCCGCGGCGCGTGACTGCTTGTGTCCGACAGCGGCAGCGCTGACGCGGTGCGGGTCGCGGCGAGACTGCTCGTATCGAACGAGGCCGCCGACGACGACTCGTAATCCCCTCACTCGCCACCAATCGTCGGTGATGCCGATGGCAACGTATCGCCAACGGGAACCGCAGCCTCGTGACTGGACACTTATCGGTATGGACTCCCGCAGCGACCTCGAGCTCTGGAGGCTCGCCCGCGCCGACCCGGATGCGTTCGGCGTGCTGTTCGAGCGCTACGGACGCGCCGTGTACGCGTTCTGCGCGCGACGCACGGCCGACCTCGCGCTCGCCGAGGACCTCACGAGCATCGTCTTCCTCGAGGCCTGGCGCCGTCGCGAGCGCACCGAGATCACCGGTGAGAGCCTGCTTCCGTGGCTGCTGGGGATCGCCCACAACGCGGTGCGCAATGCGCACCGCTCGCGACGCCGGCACCGGGCCGCGCTTGCGCGCCTGCCGCCTGAGCCCGTTGAGGCCGCGGCGGACGACGTCGCCTCGCGCATCGACGCCGAGCGTACGCTGGCGGATGCCCTGCTGGCAATTCGCACATTGCCTGACCGCGAACGTGACGTCGTCGTCCTCGTTCTCTGGAGCGGGCTGTCCTATGAGGACGCCGCGCTCGCCCTCGGCGTGCCCGCCGGCACCGTTCGCTCCCGTCTCTCGAGGGCCCGTGCCCGCCTCAGCGCTTCGCTGGTCAACCCCTTCCCGTCGACTCCTGGAGCCCTCAAATGATCGACTCGACCTCCGTTCCCGTTCCGTCCGACGCGTGGGTCGCGGCGCGCCGCGATCACCTGCTCGCCGAGCTCAGACGCACACCCGAGCGCCGCGCGCACCGCCGTCTGGTCGGCGGCATGGGTGCGCTCGCCGCCGCCGCGGCGGCGACCGCCGCCGTGCTGCTCATCGCCGGCGGTCCGGCCGCGTCGACCGCGTTCGCCGGCTGGCGCGCCGCGCCCACGGCGCCGGCGCCCGGCCAACTGCCGGCCGCCGAGGCGAACTGCCCGGCCGGGCGTCCGAGCCCGGGCGGCAAAGTCGGGCCCCCGGGGGCGGTGCCGTCAGGCCCGCCCGCGCTGTCGGACGTGCGCGGCCCCTACTCGATGCTGCTCTACCTCGACGGCGACGGTGCCAGCACGCTGTGCATGAGCGGCGGCTCGTTCGTGCGCGTGCTGCCCACGCCGGCGCCGACCGCGCCCGTGCCGCCCGCAGACGGCCTAGTGATTGACCACCTCGCGAGTGGTGCCGTGACGTTCGTCGAGGGGCGCGTCGGCTCGGCGGTGACCGGCGCGGGGCTCACGCTCGACGACGGCACGCGGGTGACGGTGACCGTCGGCGGCAGGCACTTCATCGCATGGTGGCCGGGCAGCGAGGGCGTCGCGACGAGCACCGAGACCACGACGTCCGGGAGCCAGAGCGGGCCGGCCGACGTCGCCACTGACGCCACGCCCCATCCCTGTCCGTCCGGCACGGCGCCATGCAACCATGTGATGCAGGTGCTCGACGGTTCTGCGCCGCCGCATCAGAAGGGCGGTTGATGCTCCCACCAACGCATGAGGCGCGAAGCGCGGCCAGAACCCGTCTCTTCGCGCCTCGGTCGGCAGTCAACCTATGGGGCATGATCCACGGCCCACGCCCAGCATCTCGGTCCGTGATGCCCACTGACCCGCATCGCGCGGAAACCGAGTTTCCATCCCTCCAGGTGCTAGCAGATCCTCAGCTAACGATCGGGTCGAAGTGGAACCATTTGGCCTTCGGTCCCCACGCGGGTCTGGTCGCGGCGCTGCCGCTCTCGCTAGGTGCCAGGCCGAAGGGGAAGTCAGATCGGCGCCGCCGGGAAGCTCGACGTGACTGGTCGTTCGTGAGCAGGGGCGTGGCCTCAAGGCGGAGGTACCCACGTGGCTTGCTTTTCTGTGGAGGAGCGAGAACGCGCCCGACGCGGTGGCTCTGTTTCCGTGTTGGCCGGGGTCAGGCTGTTGGTGGTCTGAGGTCCGGATCGGGTCGCGTCAGTCTTGCGCGCAGGTTGCGGCGAGCGGTTGGTCGGTAGCGGGGTAGCGGGGTGGCGGGTTAGCAGGTGGTCGTCGGTTTCGAACTGTGCCATGAGGAGTTCGTATTCGCCCATCGTGCCGGGCCACATCGCGGTTAGCCCGCCGTGTCCGTCTTGGTACCAGCTGGTGCAGCCGCCGACGGCCCAGACTGTGGAGCTGAGCTTGGCCCGGGCGTAGTCCATGTAAGCGTTCTGGGCCTGCTGTGTGACTTCGACGCTCGCGAGCCCGCGCTGCTTCATCATTCGTAGAGCGTCACGAAGGTAGGCGACCTGCGATTCGATCTGGGCGAGCATCGATCCGTGCCCGAGCGCGCAGCCGACGCCGGCGAGGCGGAAGTAGTTGGGGAAGTGGGCGACCTCGACGGCGCGGTAGTGATCGAGCGCCGCGTCCCACACGTCGGCGAGTGTGCGCTCGTCGCGGCCGATGATTCGCGCGCTGATCGGCGGCGGCAGGACTTCGAAGCCGGTGCCGAGGATGATCGTGTCGACTTCGCGCTCTGTCGTGTCGCTGGCGATCACGGTCCGGCCGCGGATCTCAGTTACGCCGGCGGCGACGACGTCGACGTTGGGCTGTGTGAGCGCGGGATACCACTTGTTCGAGAGCAGGATCCGCTTGCAGCCGACCTCGAAGTTCGGTGTGAGCTTCGCCCGAAGGTGGGGGTCGCGGACCTGGCGGCGTAGATGCAGCCGCGCCTGTCTCTCGAGCAGCATCCGGGCTGGGCGGTCGCGGCGGATCATGCGGTGGTGCAGGCGGTCGCGGACGAGGAATTGGGCCAGGCGCTGAATACGGTTTGTGGAGGGGCAGAGCCTTCGCAGGGTGCGCTCGAACGCGGCTGTACGGCGATCGAAACGGGGCAGCACCCAGCCGGGCGTGCGCTGGAACACGGTCAGGTGTCCCACCCGCGGTTGGATCTCGGGAACGAACTGGATCGAGGAGGCGCCGGTTCCGAGGACGGCTACCCGCTCGCCGATCATGTCGTGATCATGGTTCCACCGAGCCGAGTGAAAGATCGTGCCCTCGAAGCTCTCGAGGCCGGGAATGTTCGGCGCTTGTGGTTCGGTGAGCGGTCCGGCGCCGTCGACGAGCACCTCGGCGGTCAGCTCCAGGTTAGTGGTGCTGATCGACCAGCGCTGGCGATCTTCGTCCCAGCGGGCCTCGAGGAGCTCCTCGCCGAACTCGAGCTGGTCGCCCAGATCGTGATTGGCGGCGACGCCTTTGATGTAGTCGTGGATCTGCTCGCCGGGCGCGAACGTGTGCCCCCAGTCCGGATTCGGGGTGTGGGAGAAGGAGTACAAGTGCGACGGGATGTCGCACGCCACGCCGGGGTAGGTGTTGTCGCGCCAGACGCCGCCGACGTCGCCGGCGCGCTCGATGATCACGAAGTCCTCGATGCCGTCGTTCTTCAGCGCAATGCCCGCGGCGACGCCCGACAGCCCGGCGCCGATGACGGCGACCCGGACGTGGCGTGTCTGAATGTTCGCGGTTTCGGTCATGGCTTGAGTACCTCGGTTCAGCAGATGTCAATTACGTGGCTGACGCTAAGGGGCGGGTGGGCGAGGCGCTCGGCGAATCGCGCCAGGTCGCGGCTCCCGCGTTGTCGGACCGCGACAACGGACGCGGTCGACCGGCGGTGCGGCTACCGGCCCGCTGGTTCGTTGACGAGGTTCGCGAGGGCGAGCGCGACGCGCAGCTCGAGCGTTCGCTGGTCGACGCTGCGGCCGAGGAGCTCTTCGGCCTGTTTGATCCGGTAGCTGACGGTGTTCTCGTGGATGCCCAGACGCCTTGCCGTGCGGCTCCGGCTGGAATGCTCTTCGAGGTAGGTCCGCAGCGTCGCGGTCAGACGCCCGGTGGCGTCGTCGGTGGCGGTGAGTCCGTGAAGCTCGCGCTTGACGAACGTGCGGGCTTGGTCGAGATCGGCGGTGGCGATCGCGGCCAGCGCGACGCGGGAGTAGACGGTGACGGCCCCGGCTGGCCGGGCGGCGAGCTCAGCGACGCGGCGGGCGTGCATCGCCTCGGTGTGACTCTGGCGAAATCCGGTGATTCCCTCAGCGGGTTCGCCGATCGCGATGCGGACGCCGGGAGCCTGGCCCGTGTCGAACCTGAGGTCGTCCAGCCGCGCGGTCGAGACCGGCTGGTGGGTGGCGATCCATCCGGCGGCGGACAGGATCCCCAGCGGGTGCACGAGCGCGCGTGTGCCATCGAGCTTGGCCCGAATGTCCTGGATCGCCGTCTCGAGCGCGGCCTGGGCGTCCTGTCCCTCTTCGTGCGCCTGCAGCCACGCGATCAGCGCGGTGTGCTGGCGCTCGAGCTCGTAACCGAGACGCCTACTGGCAAGCCCCGCGTCGATCGGTGTGCCGGCCAGGATCGCGGCGATCGTCTCGGCCCGGGCGGCCGCGGTGCTGCGGGCCCACTGCTCGCGCTCGGCGCCGTAGAAGTCCTCGGCGAGACATAGCGCTGCGTCCACGTACGCGAACAGCCACTGCGAACACATCGCGGTCGCGACGTCGCGCTGGTCGGGGTCCGCGGCGTGACGAGAGATGAGTCCCCCGAGCCGTTCCCACACGGCGGCGTGACCGAGCCGATAGCTGCGTATCAGGGTGGTGAGTGGAATCCCTCGCTGTACGCCCTCCCGGGTGTAGGCGAGCGTCGCCGGGCCTAGGCTTGCGCTGGCGGGGTCTGCGCCCTGTTCGAGGATCTGGGCAAAGCCGAGGATGCTTGCCTCGGCGCTGGCGCGGTTTGCCTCGAATGACTCGGCGTCGGGCATCAGGTCGGGCAAGCGCTTGTTGATCGTTTCGACCACCTCGGTTGACATCGCGTGCGCGTGCTCGGCGAGCTCGGCGGCCATGGGCTGCAGGACCTGCTCCCACGTCTGACGGTTCACGCCGGTCTGTGCTTGGTGCCACTCCGGGTGCATCCTCGCAACCGTATCGGTCGCCCGTCCGGGTTTGTCGGAATGCGACAACGCTGTCGCCGGCGCTTGGCCGGCCGCGCTGAGCGGTGCGCGATCGTCGGACGTACCTTCGATCTCATGAATGTCGAATGTCTGGACAGCCGCGTGGTGGTGGTTACTGGCGCTGGGTCGGGTATTGGCCGCGAGACAGCGCTTCTGTGCGCTCGGCGCGGCGCGCGTCTGGCGATCTGCGATCTGGATGAGACCGCGCTCGCGCGCACCGCTGCGCGGGCGCAATCGCTCGGCTGCGAGGTGCTCGCCCAGCGCGTTGACGTGTCCAGTCGCGAGCAGATCGCCTCCTTCGCCGAGGCGGTGCATGCTCGCTGCGAGGCCGTTGATCTGCTTGTCAACAACGCGGGCGTGGCTGTCGTCGCTCGTTTTCTTGAGACGACGTTCGAGGACTGGGATCGGTTGGTCGCGATCAACCTGATGGGCGTCGTGCACGGTTGCGCCGCGTTCGTGCCAGCGATGGTCGCGCGCGGCCTCGGTGGTCACGTCGTGAACGTTTCCTCGGTGGCTGGCTTTCACGCCAACCCGGCGCTGGTCGCGTACAGCGCGACCAAGTTCGCGGTGCTCGGGCTCTCTGAGGCGATGCGCGACGAGCTTCGCGTCGATCGGATCGGCGTGACCGCGGTGTGCCCCGGGGTAGTCAACACCGGGATCTCGAGAACGAGCCCGGTCCGGGGCCCGGAGGCCGAGCGGCGGCGGGCGCACCTGGTGGGCGTGTACGAGCGACGCGCGTACGGCCCCGACAAGGTCGCCCAGCGGATCCTCAGGGCCGTGCAGCGTGACCGCGCGGTCGCGCCGATCACCCCCGAGGCACACGCCCTCTACGTCCTCACGCACGCCGCGCCACCACTCGCACGATGGGCCGGACGCAAGCTCGCGCAAACCGCCCGATGAGCCTGTCGGTCAGACACAAAGGAGCAGCCATGAGCAGCATCAGCGAAATCAAGCCGGTCACGACCAAGAGCATCGATGGCGCCGAGCTGCCGTGGGTGCCGTTCGCGCCGTATTCGGACGAGGTACTTCTCAAGTATCACCACATCAATCCCGTGCACGGGGAGATCCTCGTCTCGATGCGGTTCCCCCCAGGCCTGCGGCTACCGACGCATTACCACACGGGGATCGTGATCGGCCACACGCTCACTGGCGCGTGGCGCTACCTCGAGCACGACTGGGTCTCCCGCGCCGGTGGCACCGTGTACGAAACAGCCGGCTCCTCGCACACGCCCGAGAGCTGTGGTGAGGAGGAAGCCGAGGTTTTCTTCGTGATCGTCGGCGAGCTGCTGTTCCTCGACGAACACGGCGAGATCGTCGCGCGCGAGAACCACCTGACGTCGATGGAGCGCTACCTCTCCTACTGCCGCGAGCACGGGATCGAGCCGCGAGACCTGACCGCCTACGCCTGATCGATCCGGTTGTCGCCCCGCGCTCAACGCGCGCGCCTGGTTTGTTTGATCGCGCCAAGCGCGCGGACGCTGTGACCGGCAGGATCGAATCGATCGCAGCAACCTCCCCATCCCGACAGAGAGACCACCATGAAACGACTAACAATGCTCGCAACCGCGATTTCGCTCTCGGTTGCGTTGCTCGCGGGCACCGGCAGCGCAGCATCGGCGAGCAGCAGTTCGGACTACAACACCGGCTACACCCTCGGGCACCAAGCCTACGAGTACGGACTGCCCTTGCTCGACACGCAGCGCGTGTTCGACACCCAGACCAGCGTCAACATCTCAGATCACTCAGGAGACGGGCCGGTCAACCAGTTCAACAGTCTCCCGCACCTCGCGATGCCAACGGCCAGCCAGCAGACCGTGGTCGCGCCCAACGACGACACGTTGTACTCGATGGCGTGGCTTGACCTCAGGCACGGCCCGCAAGTCATCCACGTACCGGCGATCAAGCACCGCTTCTACGTGATCCCGCTCTACACCCCATGGAGCGAGAACTTCTACAACATCACCTCCCAACACGTCGCTCACGCCGCCGGCGCCGGGTCATACGGCATCACCCACGGCGGCAACTGGGCGGTCGTCCCACCGCATTTCCACGGCGAACTGCCGCGCGGAGTGAAGCGGATCGACTCGCCGTACACGCGGGTGTGGATCATCGGCCGCACCGAGATCAGCGGCAAGTCAGACACCGCCGCCGTGGACAAGATCCAGCACAAATACACGATCACGCCGCTCTCCAAGTACGGCCAGCACTACACGCCCAAGACGCCGCGGCACGCGAAGCGCAAGCTCACCATCGCGACGATCCCTGGAACCCAGCCCGGCCAGGACCCGCTCCAGTTCTACACGGCACTCGGCCGCGAGCTCAACATGTTCGGCCCCGAGCCAGGCGACCACACACTGCTCGCCCAGCTGCGGGCGATCGACGTCGGGCCCGGCCTCGACCCGGCCACCGACCCGAACCTCAGCGCGGCCACCCTTCAGGGCATGCGCGACGCCGTGACCCAGGGACCAGCGAACCTCCAAAAAGAGCTCACGCAGCTGTACATCAGCAACGCCAGCACCCACAACGGGTACCTCACGATCGACACCGGCAACTACGGCACCAACTACCAGCTCCGCGCGCTCGTCGACAAGGTCGGGCTCGGAGCACTGCGCAACGACATCGCCACCTATCCGATCGCGCAAACCGACCGCAGCCTCCATCCACTCACCGGCACGAGCAGCTACGTCGTCCATATCCCCGCCGGACAGCTCCCCCCGGTAACCGGGTTCTGGTCGCTGACGATGTACGACTCAAACGGGTTCTTCGTCCCCAACCCGCTGCACCGCTACGTGATCAACGACCGCTCAAAGCTGCACCACAACCCGGACGGCTCGATCGACATCTACATCCAGCAGACCAAACCGACCAACCCCCAACAGGCGCAAAACTGGCTGCCAACGCCAGCAGGTGCGTTCCACCTCATCTGGCGCCTCTACGGCCTCAAGCCAAACGCGCTGCCCGGCGTCATCCAAGGAACAGGCTGGACCCCAGCCGCGATCCAACCGTGCACCGCCGGACGCGGAGCGCAGCTGATGACCACCTGCGCGTCCTAAACCAACGCCCACGACAGCCACCCCCGACCGACTGCAAGCGCCGCGAACGCGCCGCTTGCAGCACCGGGCAAGCGCCCATGGTCAAGAACGTCAACCACCGCTCACTCGCCTGATCGGCGGACGGTTCCAGCGGCCCTCAAGCGACTCCGGTGCCGAACGTTGCAGCCCGAGGCGGCCCGAGACTGCCGCATCGTCGCCAGGGCAGTCGGATCAGCATTGCTGCTCTTCGAGCTCGTCACCCCGGAGCAGAACTCTCAGGCTCGGGGCTCGCGCCGGGCGGTACAGCTCGCGCTCTTAGGGCCACGAAGGAAGCAGAGCCGGTAGATGTCCTCGTACTGCGCGATCTCGCCGACGAGGCGGCACCGTGGATGCGCAGGCGCGCAACGACGTCGTCGATGTCGTCAAGAGCGAACATGATGCGTCGTATGCCCAGCGTGTTCGCCGGCGCGCTTCGGCTCGGCTGACCGCCGGCGGCCTGTGGAACCTCATCAGCTCAAGCCGGCTGTGGCCGTCCGGGGTCCGCATCATGGCGATGTCGGCACGGACGTCGTTGAGCCCGACGACGCGGTCCACCCAACGGCCCTCGACAGGCGCCTCGCCCTCCGCCTCCAAACCGAGTTCGGCGAATAACGCTTGGGCAGCCTCGAGGTCGTCGACAGCGATGAAAATGTTGTCCATTCGCTGAATCGTCATATCCCCGGAGCATGGGATGGGATGGTTCCTGTCCCACCTACGGGTGGCGTGGTCTGCGCGCATTTCGGGCCTGCCGCCGACTGAGGTGCTGGGCGGCTAACGCCCTGTTAGGGGCCTTGGCCTCGAGACCGAGATCGCCGCCGGGGTGCGGTCACACTTCGCCGCGATCGGCCAGGCATCACCGGCGCCTGAAATGCGCCTGTGCGCTGAATGACAACGGATCAGTGAGTTGTTAGTAGGAGCAGATAGTTCTGGTGCCACGAGCCCGCATTGACCGGCACCTTCCGCAGGTTTAGGATCGCGTCCACCAAAGGGGGTCGAGCGGACGCGTCTCGGGTCGGACGTTGGGACGTTTTCACCAAAAAGAGCCGCGCGCGGATAGGCCACGCATCCGCACGATTCCGTTGCACCGGGGGGTGACTTTGTGGGGCTGATGTGGCCGTTGGCGGGACGCCGAGAAGAGCTGGCGCTGTTCGAAGAGGCGCTCACGACGGCGGGCACTTCCGGAGTTGTCCTGGCTGGCGCCGCAGGAGTAGGGAAGACCCGGCTCGCGAGGGAGGCGCTCCTGGTAGCTCAAACCAATGGTTGGGCGACGCGGTGGGCCGTCGCGACCCGCGCGGCCGCCTCGATCCCTCTCGGTGCCGTGGCCCACCTGCTCCCGGGAGTGCCGGGGGCTGGTGCGAGTCAATTGGAGCTCCTGCGAGCTGCAGCCGCGCTTCTGACCAAAGGGACGGCTGGCGCACCGCTCGCGCTCGCGGTGGACGACGCACACCTGCTTGATGATGCTTCCGCCGCGCTGGTGCATCAGCTCGCCGCGACCGAGAGCGCGTTCGTTGTCGTAACGGTACGCAGCGGCGCGCCCGCGCCTGATCCGGTGGTGGCGTTGTGGAAAGACGGGCTCGCGGAGCGCCTGGAGGTGCAGGCGCTTAGTCGCGCCGAGTTCGACGAACTCGTCACAGGAGGACTCGGCGGCCAGGTCGACGGCGCCACGCTCCGTGACCTGTGGCAGCTGACGCGTGGGAACCCGATGTTCCTGCGTGAGCTTGTCCTGGGCGGCTTGGACAGCGGCGCTCTCAGTCGTTCGGGTGGAATGTGGCGTTGGGAGGGACCCGTGACCGCCGCGCCCAGGTTGGTCGAGCTGGTCGAGGGCAGGCTGGGTCAGCTCGAGCCAGAGGAACGCGACCTGCTCGAGATGCTGGCTGTCGGTGAGCCCTTGGGTATGGCCATCGAGGAGATGGTGGGGACCCCGGTTCTGATAGCGGCCGAACGCAAGGGTCTCTTGTCGATCGAGCAAAGCGACCGACGCGTCGAGGTTCGGCCGGCCCATCCGCTGTACGGCGAGGTGGTCGCTGAACAGGTCTCACCCTTCCGCGTTCGGCTCATACAGCGCCGCCTGGCCGACGCGGTCGAGGCGAGCGGCGCTCGCCGGCGGGGCGATCTGCTTCAAATCGCCACCTGGCGGCTCAAGGCTGGCGTGCCTTCGGCGCCCGAGCAGCTCACGCGGGCTGCGCGCGAGGCCATGGCACTGTTTGACTATCCCCTGGCTGAGCGCTTGGCACGCGCCGCCTGTGAGGCGGGTGGAGGACCACCCGCCGAGTATCTCATCGGCGAGGCGCTGGCGGGCACGGGCCGGCTGGCCGAAGCCGAGTTGGTGTGGGAGACCTTGCCAACACGCCTCGCAACCGACGCGGAGCGCACACAGCTTGCGATCAGTCGTGCCTCCGCGCTGTATTGGGTGCGTGACCTCCCCGCCATCGCAGATGCGGTTTTGCAGCGCGCGCGTCAGACCGTCAGCGACCCATCATGTAGCGAGGAGTTGGCCTTGTTCCAGGCGGCCCTCGCCCTGTACGGAGACAGTTGCGACGATGCGCTACAGCACGTCGCGGGAACGTTGGAGCGACTGGATGCGGAGGACCGGGCGGTATTGCAGGCGTTGCTCGTTGCGGCCCCTGCTCTTCTGCTGGATGGCCACAGTGATCAGTCGATCGCTGCTTCGGTCCGCGGGCTTGACTTGGCCTGCCGCCTCGGCGAGGAGGCGACAGGGCAGTGGTCGCAGATGCAGTTGTCTGCCTACCTTGGCAACGCGTATGTGGTTAGCGGGCGGCTCGACGACGCCGAACAGTTGGCGGAGCGAGGCTACGAGCGGACGATCGGCCAGCGGTGGCCCGTGGAGAACGCGTTCTGGGCGGGGTGGCGCGGACAAGCCTTTCGGGCCCGCGGATCCCCGCGAACGGCGTTGCACTGGCTCAGGGAGGCCGCTGCCACCGCCGGACGCTGGGAAGTCCCGCTGCCGTTCATGCCGGTTGTCCTGGGCGAGCTGGCGCACGCTGCAGCGCTCATCGGCGATCTGCGGACGGCGGAGGACGCATTGCGGGCGGCGGAAGAGTTCACGGGTCGGTCCTCGCGCGTTTTCCAGTTGTGGGTCGCGTTGGCTCGGCCCTGGGTCGCGGCCGCAAGAGGCGAAATGTCCAATGCCGTCGCACTCGCTCAGGCCCTCGCAGAGCACGCACAGGATCGAGGTCAGGTCACGTTCCAGGTTCTCGCGCTCCACGATGTCGCGAGGCTCGGTCGACCAAGGCAGGTGGATGGCCTGCTGCGCGACCTGGTGGTGGACGCGGAGGGACGACTCGCCCCTCTCTACGCCGCCCACGCCGGTGCGTTGGTAGCTCAGAACGGCGCGGCCCTGG
>DATNKY010000716.1:0-7648 GCA_035603155.1 Solirubrobacteraceae bacterium | reverse complement strand
TACGGCATCATCGAGCTGATCAACTTCGCCCACGGAGACGTCTTCACGATGGGCTCGTTCACGGGCGTGGCAGTGTGGGGGGCGCTCGGACTGACGGCCGCGACTAGCCCGGTCGGCGTGATCTTCGGCCTGCTCCTGACCTTCATCGTCACGGCGTTCGTCACCGGCAGCCTCAACGTCCTGATCGAGCGCGTCGGCTATAAGCCGCTGCGTAACGCGCCGAAACTGGCGCCGCTGATCACCGCCGTCGGGTTCTCTTTCGTGCTCCAGAACGTCGGCATCCTCTGGCACGGGGGCAACCCGGTCTCGGTCGCCGACCTGGTGCACTCGGGCGATACGCTCTTCAACATCTCCGGCGTCGCGGTGCACCGCCGCGACGTGCTCGCGATCGGCCTGATGATCCCACTGGTGCTGGGCCTCAACTGGTTCGTGAACCGCACAGCGCCCGGTCGCGCGATGCGCGCCACCGCCCAGGACCCGGAGGCCGCCCGCCTGATGGGGATCAACGTCAACAACACGATCTCGCTCACGTTCCTGCTCGGCGGCATGCTGGCCGGCGCGGCCGGCATCATCTTCGCGCTCTACGACGCGAACATCTGGTTCTTCCAGGGTTTCCGCGCCGGCCTGTTCGCCTTCACCGCCGCGGTGATGGGCGGCATCGGCAACATCCAGGGGGCCGTGCTCGGCGGACTCATCATCGGCATCGTCCAGCAGGTCTCAGACTTCCGGCTCGGCACCCAGTGGACCGAGGCCGTGATCTTCGTGTACCTGATCCTCGTGATGGTGCTGCGGCCGCGCGGCCTGCTCGGCGAAGAGACGCGGGAAGCCGGATGAACGAGCTCAAGGCACAGCTGCAGGAGTGGCGCGACGCGCTGGCCCAGCGCGTGCCACCGGCGCCGCGCTGGGTCGGGGGGGATTGGTCGCGGCCGGGCATCGTGCTGGGAATCGTCGCGCTGGTCCTGTTTCCGTTCCTGTTCGCTCAGTCCAGCGGTTTTCTCGACGCGACGATCATCGCCCTCGCCTACGTGGTGATGGCGCTCGGGCTCAACGTCGTCGTCGGCTTCGCGGGGCTGCTCGATCTCGGGTACGTGGCGTTCTACGCGCTCGGCGCCTATTGCATGGGCTGGTTCGGCTCGGACTTCTTCTTCAACTCCCACGTCCACGTGTTGGTTCACGGCGTCTCGTCGACCGAGGCCGGGATCCATCTGAACTTCGTCCTGATCCTCGTGGTCGCGGCGCTGCTGACCGGGGTCGCCGGCACCCTGATCGGGCTGCCGACGCTCCGGCTGCGCAGCGACTACATCGCGATCGTGACACTCGCGTTCGGAGAGATCATCGGCGTCGTTGCGGTCAACGGGACGAGCATCCATATCGGCAACGGCGAGACCCTGACCGCGGGCGCACAGGGCATCTCGGCGCTCGACCTCCCGTTCTTCCCGGGCATCGGCCAGTTCAGCCTGCTCAAGCTCAGACCGTGGTACTGGCTGATCTTCGGGATCGTGCTGCTGGTCCTGTTCGTCGCTCTGCGGCTGCGGGACTCGCGCCTCGGGCGCGCCTGGATCGCGCTGCGCGAGGATGAGGTCGCGGCCGTCTCGATGGGCATCCCGTTGGTCAAGACGAAGCTGATGGCGTACGCGATCGGCGCCACCTTCGGCGGCATGTCGGGCGCCTTCCTCGGCGCCTACGCGACGACCGTCAACTCGGACCAGTTCCAGTTCTCGTTCTCGATCTTCGTGCTCGCGATGATCATCGTCGGCGGGCTCGGCTCGATCTGGGGAGCGGTTCTCGGTGCACTGCTGCTCTCCTACATCAACTACTACCTGATCCCGGACGTGCTCAACAACGTCCCGCACTCGTTCGGCCTGGACTTCAACCTCACCCAGCTGTCATTCGGGATCTTCGGCTTCCTACTGGTCCTGGTGATGGTGCTGCGTCCCCAGGGCTTGTTCCCCGAGCGTCGACGAAGACTCGAGCTGACGGGCGAGATCGCCGCGGAGGACGCGCAGCTGGTCGAGCAGGGAACCTCGCCGGCGTCATGAGCTGGGCCGCGTCATGAGCTGGGCCGCGCCATGAGTTGGGCCGCGCCATGAGTTGGGCTTCGCCATGAGTTGGGCTTCGCCATGAGTTGGGCTGCGCCATGAGTTGGGCTTCGCCATGACGTCCGCGGCATCATCAGCGAGTCCACGCGACGAGGACGGTGCCGTGACCGAGATCGCGCTCCACGCCGACCACGTGACCAAGGAGTTCGGCGGCCTGACTGCGGTCTCCGACGTGTCGTTCGAGGTCCCCAAGTACGGGATCGTGTCCCTGATCGGACCCAACGGCGCCGGCAAGACGACGCTGTTCAACATGCTGACCGGGCTCTACAAGCCGACCGACGGGCGGATCGTCCTCGGTGAGCGCGACATCACGCGCCTGCGGCCAGACGTGATCACGAGCCTCGGCGTCGCGCGCACGTTTCAGAACATCCGCCTGTTTGGTGCGATGAGCGCCGTCGAGAACGTGATGATCGGCCGCCACGCGCGGATGAAGGCGGGTCTGTTCGGCTCGATCTTCCGCCCGCCGTGGGTCCGCCGCGAGGAGCGCGCCGCGCGGGAGCGCGCTCGCGGGCTGCTCGAGTACGTCGGGCTGCGTCCGGCGACCTTCGGCCGGCTCTCGGCGGAGCTCTCCTACGGCGATCAGCGCCGTGTCGAGATCGCCCGTGCGCTCGCCTCCGATCCCGAGGTGCTGCTGCTCGACGAGCCGACCGCGGGAATGAACCCGCAGGAGTCCGGCGAGCTGACCGGCTTCATGCGCAAGCTGCGCGACGAGCTGAAGCTCTCGATCCTGCTGATCGAGCACGACATGAAGGTCGTGATGGACGTCTCCGAGCGCGTCACGGTGCTCGACCACGGCGAGAAGATCGCCGAGGGTCCCGCCTCCGAGGTCCGCGAGGACCCCCGCGTGATCGAGGCCTACCTCGGGAAGCAGGAGTAACCGACGATGCCACTGCTCGACGTCTCCGAGATCCACGCCCACTACGGCACGATCGAGGCCCTCAAGGGAGTCTCGCTGACCGTCGACGAGGGCGAGATCGTCACCCTGATTGGCTCCAACGGAGCCGGCAAGTCGACGACCCTGCGCTCGATCTCGGGACTCACCCCCGCCAGCGCGGGCAAGATCACCTTCGCGGGCCAGAACATCACCCGCGTTCCCGCGCACGAGATCGTCGGTTTCGGGGTCGCCCTCTCGCCCGAGGGCCGCCACTGCTTCCCGCGCATGACCGTGCGCGAGAACCTCGACCTGGGCGCCCATCGCCGCCGCGGGCCTGAGATCTCGGAGGACCTCGAGCGAGTGTTCGGCCTGTTCCCCCGCCTGCGCGAGCGCGAGCGCCAGAAGGCGGGAACGATGTCCGGCGGCGAGCAGCAGATGCTCGCGATCGGCCGGGCGCTGATGGCCCGCCCTCGCCTGCTGATGCTCGACGAGCCCTCGATGGGGATCGCGCCGATCCTCGTCCAGCGGATCTACGAGACGATCGGCGAGATCAACCGCAGCGGCGTCACGATCCTGCTCGTCGAGCAGAACGCCAACTATGCGCTTGACATCTCCAAGCGGGGTTACGTACTCGAGACCGGCCGCGTGGTGCTCGCCAACGAATCGGCCGCGCTGCGCAGCGACCCCGAGGTCCAAAGGGCGTACCTGGGCACATGATGATCCTCGCCACGATCGGCCCGACCGGGCTCTACCTGCTGTTCATCTGGCTGCTCTCGGCGGCGATCGGCTCCTGGGTCTCGGACCGCAAGGGCTACGGCGAGAAGGTCGGCCTCACGTTTGGCCTCCTACTCAGCGCGATCGGGCTGCTGATCGTCCTGATCCTGCCGGGCCGCCCCGGCTCGATCTGGAAGGTCGAGGGCCCGATCCCCAAGCGCGGCGACCAACACCTGGTGGCGGTCACTCACTCCGGCGAGCAGGACGCGGCGGCGGGCACTGACTCCGGCGAGCCGCCGGACGGACCGCCTCCGGCATAGGCGGCGGCCACTGACTCCGGCGAGCAGCCGGGAGGACCGCCGCCGGCATAGGCGGCGGGCACGGACTCCGGCGACCGACGGACCGCCGCCGGCAAAGGCGGGCTCTTTACTTCCCGTTGCCCTCTCGCGGACCAGCCGTACGGACAGCCGCCGTTTATTTCCCGTTACCCGCGGCGAGCGCCTGCGCGACGACCGCCACGACTGCGACCGACTCCGTGGTGATCTGCTCCCACGTGAACCGCGCGACCGGCAGCCCGAGGCCCCGCAGCACTGCGTCCTTGCGGTGGTCGTGCTCGAACGCGCGCCGCGTCGAATGAAACCTGAACCCGTCGATCTCGACGACCAGCCGGCCGGGCCAGAGGAAGTCGACCTCGTAGCCATGGATCCGTGCATTGACCCTCGGCTTGGGCAGGCGCGCGCTGAGGATCAGCGCGAGGAACCGCGCCTCGGCCTCCGACCGCGTCCGCGCGGGGCCACGCTCGCGGTCGAGCAGCCGCTGCAATGGGCGTCTCCCGATCCGCCCGTCGGCTCGCTCGAGAACCTCGGCGATCTCCCGGGCACCAACGATCCTCGATACCAGTGCGCGGTCGAATGCGAGCTCGGACTCGCGCTCGGTCAGCAGTTCCGCGAGGTCGAGCATTGTCCTGGCCGGTGATGTGACCGGCAGGCCATAACGGACGCACACGTCAGCCGGCGTCAGGATCTCGGTGCGATGTACGAGCACCCCGGCCGGCCGAGAACGTGACCGGCCACGCACGATGACGTGAATCAATGCATCGCTGGAGCCCGGCGGCAGCAGGTTCCAGAGCATTCCCGCCGAGCAGTGGCTGAGGGCCGCCAGACCGCGAACGGCGAGCAACGCTGCGGTCTCGTCGCCGAACTCGATCGGCGCCTCGTGACCGACGGTGTAGACGCCGCGGTGCCGAGGGAAGAGCGTGCCGCGCTCGAGCAGGGTGGTGATCGAGGCCTCGCCGATCCCCGCGGCCAGAAGCTGGCGATGCGATACACGACCACGCTGAGCGGTGGCGATCGCGGCGATCCGCCGCTCACGTGCCCCGGACACCTCGAGCTCGTGCCGTCGTCCCAGGACCGCCACGAGATAGGTCCGCTGCCCCGCCTCTGCGGCCGATTTGCGGCTGTCCTGGCCGCCCGAGGCCGATTTGCGCTCGTCTGGGCGAGCCTGGAGACCCGGGGCGTCAGCCGGGGCCACTTTGCCCCGGCCCAGGCCAGTCTGGAGACCCGGGCTGTCAGCCGGGGCCACTTTGCCCCCGCCCAGGCCAGTCTGGAGACCCGGGTCTTCGGCCCGGGCCGATTCACCACTCTCAGCACCGGTCCAGCGACCCAGGCCATCGGCGTTGTCCCGATCACGACTCACTCACCACGCGAGAGCCCCGACCGACCGCCCTTCCACCCCTCCCAAGCCGCCGTTGTTGCACTTCCGTCACACCTCGTGCCAAAGCCACACGATCCGGCCACGCGACCCGGGCGGGCAGCGTGTCGAAATCCGACCACGGAGCGCGGTCACGCGAAGCCACACGATCCGGCCAGGCGACAGGTCGAAATCCGACCACCGAGCGCGGTCACACCAAGCCGCGCGATCGGACCACCGGGACGCGAGATAGGCTCAGATCAGGATGGCAGACGAGCTCTTCTTGATCGACGGCAACAGCCTCGCGTACCGCGCCTTCTTCGCGCTGCCCGAATCGATCGCGACCTCCACCGGCGTGCCGACCAACGCGATCTTCGGCTTCGCGTCGATGCTGGTCAAGATCCTCACCGACTACGGGCCGAAGGCGACGGTCGTCGTCTGGGATGCCGGCTCGTCGGGTCGCAAGGAGGTCTACTCCGAGTACAAGGCGCAGCGGTCGAGCCGGCCCGATCTGCTTAAGGAGCAGTGGCCGCACCTCGAGCCGCTGGTCGACGCGTTCGGGTATCGCAACCTGCGGGTTGACGGCTACGAGGCCGACGACGTGATCGCCTCGATCGCGGAGCGGGCGAAGGGCTCGGACCCGCCGATCGAGGTGATGGTGGTCACCGGTGACCGGGACGCCTACCAGCTCGTCGACGACGCGGTGTCGATCATGACGACATCCAGGGGCATCACCGACACGCGCGTCTACGACCGCGAGGGCGTGATCGACCGCTACGGGATCCCGCCTGAGCTGGTGCCCGACTTCATCGGGCTGAAGGGCGACACGAGCGACAACATCCCGGGCGTGCCGGGGATTGGTGACAAGACCGCGGCCGACCTGCTGCAGCGGTTCGGGTCACTCGAGGAGGTGCTCGACCACGTCGACGAGATCAGCGGCGCCAAGCGCAAGCAGAACCTGACCGAGCACGCCGACGCGGCTCGATTGTCAAAGCACCTGGCGACCGCCAAGCGCGATGTGGAGGTCGACTTCGACGCCCCCGACTACGCGTCCGCGCCGCCCGACCGCTCGCGGCTGCGCGAGGTGTTCCGAGAGTTCGAGCTCCGCGAGCCGCTGCGCCGGCTCGAGGAGGCGCTCGGCTCGGCCGACGCGGCCGCGCCCGCCCCGGTCGTGGAACGGTCACTGACCGCCCGCGCTCGGCCCGGCAGGCTCGCCGACGTCGCCGAGCTGCCGCAGGGCGAAGTGGCGATCGCCGCGCGCGCCCCCGAGACGCCCGAAGGTGCCTTGTTCGGCGATGACCCCGAGTGGCATTTCGGCGTCTATGCCGAGGACGACGGCCAGCTCATCTTCGGGACCTGCCCGACCCCGGAGGAGCTTGTCGGCGCGGTCGGCGCGCGGCCTGCGATCGCCCACGACGCCAAGTCGCTCGGCCGGGTGCCGGAGATTCTCGCCCACGACACCGAGGTCGCCGCTTACCTGCTCGAGCCGGCGCGCCGCGCATACCCGTTCCGAGAGCTGTGCGAGGAGCGGGGTCTGGCCGCCGACGTGCCCGACGAGACCGGCCGCGACGCGCGGCTCGTCGAGGCGCTGACGACGTGGCAGCGCGAAGAGATCCGCGGTCGCGGGCTGATGGACCTGCTGCAGGAGGTCGAGCTTCCGCTCGTGCGGCTGTTGCGCGAGATGGAGCTGGCCGGGGTCAAGCTCGACACCAGGAAGCTGGCCGAGATCTCGGCACGCGTCAAGGCCGAGGCCGATCAGCTCGAGCGCGAGATCTTCGAGCTCGCCGGCGAGGAGTTCACGCTCGGCTCGCCCAAGCAGCTCGAGGAGGTCCTGTTCGGAAAGCTCGGACTGTCGCGCAAGCGTCGCGGCAAGACCGGTTACTCGACCGACGCCCGCGTATTGCAGGCGATCCGCGAAGAGCACGAGATCATCCCCAAGATCGAGCGGTGGCGGGAGCTGACCAAGCTCGCGCAGACCTACCTGGACGCCTTGCCATTGCTGGTCGACCCCGACAGCCGGCTGCACACGACGTTCAACCAGACCGCGGCGACGACCGGGCGGCTGTCGTCGAACAACCCCAACCTGCAGAACATCCCGATCCGGACGCCGCTCGGGCGTGAGATCCGTGCGTGCTTCGTCGCCGCACCCGGCAACAAGCTCGTGTCGGCCGACTACTCGCAGGTGGAGCTGCGGCTGCTGGCCCACATCGCCGGCGAGGACGTGCTCAAGGAGATCTTCCGCCGCGGCGAGGACGTCCACACGGCGACCGCC
>DATNKY010000211.1:0-7131 GCA_035603155.1 Solirubrobacteraceae bacterium | reverse complement strand
GAAGGTGATGCGCCCATGCTCGTCGACCCGCGCGTCGCTGATCCCGGGCTGCGCGCCGCAGATCTTCAGCGCGAGCTCGTCGTCGGTCGTCTCGAGCCGATAGGAGGTTCCGGCCCCACGCTTGAGCGTCGCGATCTCGCCCTCGTAGACGATCCGGCCCGAGCGCACGATCGCGACCCGGTTGCAGACGTCCTCGACCTCGGTCAGCAGATGGCTGGAGAGCAGGACGGTCATCCCCTGATCGGCGAGCCGGCGGACCAGCAGTCGCATGTCGCGCATTCCGGCGGGATCGAGGCCCGTGGCGGGCTCGTCGAGCAGCAGCAGCTTCGGGTCTCGCAGCAGCGCCGCGGCGATCCCGAGGCGCTGGCGCATGCCGTGCGAGTAGCCGCCGACCCTGTCCTTGGCGCGGTGGGTGAGCTCGACGGTGTCGAGCGCCTCGGCGATTCTCCGCTTGGCGTCGTGGCCGTCATAGGCGGCGAGCAGCTCGAGGTTGCGCCTCGCGTTCAGATACGGATAGAAGGTCGGCGCCTCGACGAACCCGGCTACGCCCTGCAGCGCCGTCACGCTCTCCATCGGGTCGCGGCCGAACAGGCGGACGGTTCCGGCCGACGGGCGGATCAGCCCGAGCATCATCCTCAACGACGTTGTCTTCCCGGCGCCGTTGGGTCCGAGGTATCCGTAGACGTCTCCTGCGTTGACGGTCAGGTCGACCCCGTCCACGGCCGTGAGCTCGCCGTAGCGCTTGACGAGCCCGCGCACCTCCACCGGTGGCGGGCTCGCCTGCGTAGAACTGGTGCTCACAGCGCTCGCGCGGCCATATCGGCCGCGGCCGAGGGCACCGAGCCGAGCACCGTGTAGCCGACGCCGTCGCGATCGAACGTGACGACAGTCCCCAGCGGCGTGTCGAGCTCGTGCGCGGTGGCGCCGTTGATCGAGACGGTCGGCAGGCTCAGCGAGCTCATGCCGCCGCCCTGACCGCTGCCGGTTGCCGACTGTGCGTGCTCGATCACGGCGATCCCGCCGAGACCCTTGCCGTAGGTGACCAGCGCCGCCGGGTCGCCGCCCATGTCGAGCAGCGCGACGCTGTGTCGCGGCAGCCCGACGAGCGTGTGCGGCGCGGCCAGCTTGAACGGCAGCCGGCTAGCGACGGCGGCGACGCCGTGCACCCGGGCGCGGGCGTGCTTTGAGCGGATCGCGCCGCCGGCCGGTTTGTTCTGGGGCGTCGCGACGGTCACGACCTTGTCGCCGGCGGGAGGCGTGATGTTGAACACCGACGCGGACACCGTGCCGTAGGTGATGTGGGTCGCCTTGAGCTCGAGGACCGGGGTCGAATTGTCACGCGCGTAGATCGCAAACCGCAGCGGCACGCCGCGGACCGCGTCCCAGCCGAGCTGCAGCGAGCCGAGCAATCCGCCGTCGTGCCTGGGCGAGACGCGGACCGTGTAGGCGGGCTGGCCGGCGATGTCACCGGGGACCGCGGTCGAGAGGTTGACGCGCTTGGCAAGCCGGTTGATGTCGGACTGGATCTGGGCGATCGTCGGGATCCCGTGGCGGGCGCTGCCGCGGGTGGCGCGCTCGTGCGACGCCGGGAGCGTGCCCTTGTAGACGACGTTCTGCATCGGGTCCGAGATCCAGAACGAACGCTTGTTGACGACCACCTGCGCGTCGCCGTTGTCGGACTGGAGCTCGAGCCGGAAGCGGTGGTCGTTGGAGAGCCACAGCCGGCCGCTGGCGCCCTGTAGGAGCGGGTCGGTCGGGCCGCCCTGGAAGTCGGATGCGCCGATCAGGTTGTTGGTGAACGTGATGTCGGCCGAGATTCCCTTGACCGCCGGCGCGGTGGCGGCACCGTGGACCGCGGTCGCGAGCGACTCGCGCTTGGGAACTGGTCCGGACCCGGCGGCCGCGACGGCGATCGCCGTGCCGCCGGCGATCGCGACCGCGACGCCGACGATCATGGCCAACAGCCGGCCGGTTGACGCTGTACGCAGGAATTTCATTTCAACAACACCGCCTTTTTCTTGGGACGATCCCAAGATCGCAGACGAGCTTGAAATTACTCTGACAGATCGGTATTGGCGCCCGATCAAGGCGCTCGAGCTGCGGTCGAGGTGGCGCGGGCGAGCCGTCCGGCCGGCACCGATCGTCGACGACGCGACTGCCCGGCAGCCGCCGGTCGCGTGCGCGGCGGCTCGGGGCACGGTAGGTTCGCGGATGCATGTGCCGTCTGTTCGGGATGAGCGGAGGTGACGAGCCGGTCCAGGCGACCTTCTGGCTGCTCGAGGCGCCGGACTCGCTCGCCCAGCAGAGCCGGCGCGAACCGGACGGCACCGGCCTGGGCCTGTTCACCGGCGACGGCAAGCCCGAGGTCTTCAAGCAGCCGCTCGCCGCGTACGAGGATCAGGCGTTCGCGCGCGAGGCGCGATCGGTCACGTCGCGCACGTTCGTCGCGCACGTCCGCTACGCGTCGACCGGCGGCCTGACGCTAAAGAACACGCATCCGTTCGAGCAGCGCAGCCGACTGTTCGCCCACAACGGCGTGATCGGCGACCTCGGCGCGCTCGAGCGCGAGCTCGGCGCTGAGATGTCGCTGGTCGGCGGCGACACCGACTCGGAGCGGTACTTCGCGCTGATCACGCGGGAGATCGAACGCACCGGTGACGTCGGCGAGGGGATCGCGAGCGCCGCCCGATGGGTCGCGGCCAACCTGCCCGTGTTCGCGATCAACTGCGTCCTGATCACCGATTCTGAGCTGTTTGCGCTGCGCTATCCCGATGTCCACGAGCTGCACGTACTCGAGCGCGCGCCCGGCGGCCCGTCCGGCTCGCGCCACCTCGAGCACGCGAGCGCCCGTGGCAGCATCCGCGTCCGCTCGGGCGCTCTGGCCAGCCGCCCGGCTGTCGTCGTCGCGACCGAGCGGATGGACGAGGATGCCGGGTGGCGCGAGATGGAACCTGGCGAGCTGCTCCACGTCGACGGCTCGCTGAACGTCACCCGCCGGCGCGTACTCACCGACCCACCGGCGCACCAGCTCACGTTGGCCGACCTCGATCCGAAGGCCGCCGCCTCACAGAAGGCGTCCGCTCAGGCGTAGCGCCGAGACCTCGGTGTCTGAGCGAACCATATGGCCGCTTAAACACCGAGGTCCCGAGCTTGATCGGCCGAAAGCCGCGCGAGCTACGATCGGAAAGCGATGACCTCCACGAGCGAGCGCATCACGCCCGAACCCGAGACGCTTGCGCCCGGCTCGCCCATGCCGCCCGGACCGCGACTGCCGCGCGTCGTCCAGACCGCGGGCTTCATGTTCGGCGGCGTCCGATACCTCGACGCGTGCCGTCGCCGCTACGGCAACGCGGTCACCTTCAGCACCCTGTTCGACGAGCGGTTCGTGATGATCTTCGATCCCGAGCTCGTCAAGCAGGTCTTCCAGGGCTCGAACGAACAGCTTCATGCGGGCGAGGCGAACGCGCTGCTGGGCCCGATCGTCGGCGAGCGTTCGGTGCTCCTGCTCGACGGCGCCGAGCACCTGCGCCACCGCAAGCTGATGCTGCCCGCCTTCCATGGCCGCCAGATGCTCGCCCACACCGAGACGATGCGCGTTTGCGCCGACCTCGAGATCGACGCGTGGCCGGTCGGCGAGCCCTTCGCTCTCCTGCCCAGCCTGCAGTCGCTGACGCTGCGGGTGATCCTGCGAGCGGTGTTCGGCTACGAGCCGGGTCCGGCGGAGGCCGAGCTGCGTGAGCGGCTGCGCGCGATGGTCGATCCGCTCGCGCGCCCGCGCGGGCTCATGGTCGTCTCGGCGATCGTGCGCCGCAGGCGCGATCCGAGCGCCGCCGTGCGGGCGTTCGAGCAGCGCCGTCGGGCGGTCGACGAGCTCGTCTATGCCGAGATCTCCCGCCGCCGCCAGGACCCTGACCTCGACCAGCGCGATGACGTCTTCTCGGCGCTGCTGCTGGCGCGCGACGAGGACGGCGAGCCGCTGACCGATCGCGAGGTCCGAGACGAACTGCTGACGCTGCTGCTCGCCGGCCACGAGACGACCGCGAACGGGCTCGCGTGGACGCTCGACCTGCTGCTGCACGATCAGCGCGCGCTCGAGGTCGCGCAAGAGCGCGATGAGCGCTACCTCGACGCGGTCGTCAAGGAGGCGCTGCGAATCCGCCCCGTGATCCCCGCCGTCGGGCGTGTCGTTCGCGAGGCGCCGTTCCGCCTCAACGGCTACGAGGTGCCGGTCGGGGTCGAGATCAACCCCTCGATCCGGACCATGCACCGCCGCGGGGACCTGTACCCGAGCCCGACGATGTTCTGGCCCGAGCGGTTCCTTGGGTCCGACCCACCAGACACCTACACCTGGGTCCCGTTCGGCGGCGGCACCCGGCGCTGTCTCGGCGCGAGCTTCGCGCAGACCGAGATGCGGATCGTGCTCGAGCGGATCCTCGCCCGGACGCAGCTTAGGGCGGCGGACCGCGATCTGGCCAAAGGGCAGCTGCGGGCCATCACCCTGTCGCCCAAGGGCGGGGTCCGCGTGATCCAAGAGCGCGCACCGCTCAGCATCGCCGGCTGATCGCCCATGCACCCCGCTGCTCCCGGCCACATAATGCGGCGCTGATGCTCCTCTACAACTCGGCCATCTCGGGCAACTGCTACAAGGTCCGGCTGCTGTTCGCCAAGCTCGGGATCGAGTACGAGCGTCGCGAGGTCGACGTGTTCGATCGCTCCGGCCGTCGCGAGCTGCTCGGCGACTACAACCCGGCGCTCAGGGTTCCGACGCTGGTCTTCGACGACGGGCGCGCGCTCGGCGAGTCCGGCGCGATCCTGTTTCACTTCGGTGAGGGCACCGATTACGTGCCGGCCGACGCATTCGAGCGGGCGCAGGTGCTGCAGTGGATGTTCTTCGAGCAGTACAGCCACGAGCCCAACATCGCGGTCGTGCGCTTCTGGGAGCTGGCCGGGATCCACGTGCCCCTGGCTGAGCGCGAGGCCAAGCTCGTCGGCGGCCGGGCTGCCCTGAAGGCGCTGGATGAGCATCTGAGCGGGCGAGAGTTCCTCGTCGGCGAGCGTTACTCGATCGCCGATATCGCGCTGTTCGCCTACACGCACGTCGCGCCCGAGGGCGGGTTCGAGCTCGAGCCCTATCCGGCCGTGCAAGCGTGGCTGGCGCGGATCGCCGCGCAGCCGGGCCACATCTCGATCACGGACTAGTGGGGCTCCCGGAAACGTTCGGTCGACCGGCTGGCGAACCGCAAGACGACTAAGCTGGCGACCGATGCGCGACGCCCTCATCTGCGAGCCGCTCCGGACCCCGGTGGGCCGCTTCGGCGGCATGTTCCGCGACGTGTCGGTGACGACGCTCGCGACCACGGTGATCGAGGAGGTCCTCAAGCGCACGGACATTCCACGCGAGCAGATCGACGATGTGCTGCTCGGGCAGGCATACCCGAACGGGGAGGCGCCGGCGCTCGGACGGGTCGCCGCGTTAGACGCGGGCCTGCCGGTCGAGGTCCCAGGGCTGCAGATCGACCGCCGCTGCGGTTCGGGCCTTCAAGCGGTGATCGAGGCGAGCATGCAGGTCCAGACCGGGGTCGCCGACCTCGTGCTCGCCGGCGGCGCCGAGAGCATGAGCCAGACCGAGCTCTACTCGACGACCCTGCGCTGGGGCGCGCGCTCGGGCGGCGCGATGCTCGAGGACCGCCTGGTCCGCGGACGCGTCACCGCGGGCGGCGACAACTACCCGGTGCCGGGCGGCATGATCGAGACGGCCGAGAACCTGCGCCGCGAGTACTCGATCCCGCGCGAGGAGCAGGACGAGCTGGCGCTGCGCTCGCACCAGCGGGCGGTCGCCGCGCAGGAGAACGGGACGTTCGAGCAGGAGATCGTCCCCGTCGAGGTGACCGATCGCAAGACCGGCGCGCGCTCGATCGAACGCGACGAGCACCCCCGCGCCGACGCGTCGCTCGAGAGCCTCGCGGCGCTGCGTCCGATGATGCTTCGCAAGGACAAGGACGCGACGGTCACGGCCGGTAACGCGAGCGGCCAGAACGACGGCGCCGCGGTCTGCATCGTCACCCACGCCGATCGCGCCGCCGAGCTCGGCCTCAACCCGCTGGCGAAGCTCGTCAGCTGGTCCGCCGCGGGGGTCCCGCCGCGGACGATGGGAATCGGGCCCGTCCCGGCCACGGCCCGGGCGCTGGGTCGCGCCGGGCTGACGCTCGACCAGATGGAGCTGATCGAGCTCAACGAGGCGTTCGCCGCGCAAGCGCTCGCCGTACTGCGCGAGTGGCAGCTCCCGGACGGGCTCGAACGGGTCAACGTCAATGGCTCGGGCATCTCACTCGGGCACCCGATCGGCGCCACCGGCGCCCGCATCCTCGCGACCCTTCTGCGCGAGATGGAGCGGCGCGGCGCCCGCTACGGCCTCGAGACGATGTGCATCGGCGGCGGCCAGGGGCTGGCGGCGGTGTTCGAGAACGTGCAAGCCGGGTGACGTCTGACGAGCCCGGGCACCGCAGGTCGGGCGGGTCCGAGGAGCAGACCCTCCGCGAGGTCGTGGAGACGCTAGCGCCGATCGAACGCCGCGCCGGCAGCGACGGCGAGCGCCAGGCCGCCGCGTGGATCGCGGCGCGCCTGAACCAGGCGGGCTGCGAGGCCGCGATCGAAGAGGAGCAGTTCCTCGACGGCTACGCGCGGACGATGAGCAAGCTGACGGGCGCGGGCCTGCTCGCCGGCCTGACCGCGTTCGCGATCCCACCGGCGCGCAAACTCGCGGGCGCGGCGGCGGCGGGCGCGACGCTCGCGATCGCCGATGACATCTCCAACGGACCGCGGCTGTTTCGGCGCGCGACCACGAAGCCGCGCATGACCTGGAACGTCGTCGGCGTCTGCGGTGACCGCGAGGCATCGCGAACGCTGGTGCTCCTCGCCCACCACGACGCCGCAACGACCGGCAGGATCTTCGATGACCGCCTGCAGTCGTGGGCGGGTGAGCGCTGGCCGGGGGTGATCGAGCGGATCGAGACATCGGTGCCGCTGTGGTGGGCGGTGATGAGCGCTCCGGCGCTGGCCGCGCTCGGCGCCGCGACCGGCCGCCGAGGGCTGCTGACCGCGGGGATCGGCGCTTCGGCGCTCGCGACCGCG
>DATNKY010000118.1:0-6718 GCA_035603155.1 Solirubrobacteraceae bacterium | reverse complement strand
GACGAGAAGTTCGTGTCGAGCCCCACGATCGGCGAGGACGACAAGCTCCTGATCGAGCGCGTGGATATGTTCTTCCTCGCGACCGCCGACGCCCAGGGTCGCCCGCAATGCTCGTACAAGGGTGGTGAGCCCGGCTTCGTGCGCGTGCTCGATGAGCACACGGTCGCGTTCCCGAACTACGACGGCAACGGGATGTACCTGTCGATGGGCAACGTGCTCGAGAATGCGAACGTCGGGATGCTGTTCATCGACTTCACCGCCAAACGGCCGTCGCGGCTGCGCCTCAACGGCACCGCGATCATCGACGATTCCGATGCGCTGCTCGACGGTTACCCGGGCGCACAGTTCATCGTCCGCGTGCGTGCGACGCAGGTGTTCCCCAACTGCCCTCGCTACATCCACCGGATGGCGTTGGTCGAGCGGTCACGGTTCGTGCCGCGCGCCGACGCGGAGCCGCCGATCCCGGACTGGAAGCGCTCAGACTGGGCCTGTGACGTGCTGCCGGCCAACGATCCGGCACGCGGTTCCTAGACCGGACTTCCGCGCACGACCGGGGTCACTCGGGCCAGAACCCCTCGACGATCTCGGCGTCGGCACGAGGATCGTCGAGTCTCACCGAGCAGATGATCAGTTCGGCGTCGTCGGGACCTTCGTTGTGGACCGAGCGGAGGGTCGCCGGGGCTACGCGGACCGCCGTGCCGCGACCGACGTCGATCACCTCATCGCCGAGCTTGAACTCAAGGCGGCCGGAGACGACGTAGTAGATCTCCTCCTGCGTCTTGTGGCGGTGACCGTAGGAGCCCTTGCCGCCGGTGTTCGCAGGCATCACGCGATGTGTGAACGCGATCTGCTCGTTGCTCAGGCATCCGGTCATGAACCGCATCGACCCCGGATACTCGCCCCCAAACGCGTCGGGAACCTCTTCGAGCGTCTGGATCGTGTAACCCGCCACACGCTCAATCTAGTCGACGTGCGGGCCGCCGGGTGGGATTTTTCCCGCCTGAGCCCGTGCATCTATGCCATCTGGCAGATGTAGTCGGGCTTCGGCGTCCGTAGCTTCCGCAGCGACGGCGGGCATGGGGCTGCGCCGGAACCGTGGAGGTGACCGATGGTCTTCGATGCTTCTCTGAGGCGACGCCTGACAGGTGCTGGAGCGCTGGGTATCGCCGCTCTGTATCTGGCGGCACTCCCGCTCACGTCGCCGGCGAGCACACCCGCGTCGGACGCGTCCGGCGCCGAAGTGCTGCAGTTCTTGAGCGCCCACCGTCACGGAATCCTGGTCGCCGTGGTCCTCAACGGGCTGGCCTGGTGCGCGCTGATGCCGGCCGTGTTCGTCGGCCTGAGGTCGTTGATCGACGGCGCCGGCAGGGGGGCGGCAACCGTGGCCTGCGTTGCGGCGGCCGTCGAGGCGGCGCTGATCGGGGTCGCGCTCGTGTTCATCGCAACCGCTGCCTATGCGGCGCCGGATCTGGGTGCCCAATCGGCGAAGCTGTTCGATGACGGCTTCGAGATCGCGCTGGTCGCGTCGGCCTGGCCGACCATCACCTGCGCCTTGGCGCTGGTGTTCGCGGCCCGGCGCAGTCGCGCGCTCCCGGCCGCCGTCGTCCTTGTGGGCGTCGTGGTTGTCGCGCTGCACGCGGTCAGCGCGATCAGCTTTGCCCGTTCCGGGGCGTTCTCTCCGGGCGGGATCGCGGCCGCGGCACCGCCGTTGTTCGCGATCTGGATGGCCGTGGTCGGCATCTCGGTCCTGCGCGCACCGGTCCGGTCGAGCGCCACAGTCGCGGTCGCCTCGTGAGCGCGGGCGCAATCAGTCGCCCCGCGACCGCCGGCGCGACCAGTCGTCCCGCGACCGTCGGCGCGACCAGTCGACAAGCCGCCCACGGCGTGCCAGGATTGGCGCATGGCCTCGCGTTCGTGCGGCCGACATTCTGGGGAGCGGGTTTGGACGAGGAGGTCGAGACGACGCTGGCGTTGCCGGCGGGCACGGTCACCTTTCTGTTGACCGACATCGAGGGATCGACACGGCTGTGGGAGGCGAATCCCGAGGCGATGGCGGAGGCGGTGCCGATGCACTATGCGCTGCTGTCGGAGGCAATCGCCCAGTACGGCGGCGTACGGCCGGGCGAGCAGGGCGGAGGCGACAGCGTCGTAGCCGCGTTTGCGCGAGCCTCGGACGCCGTCCGGGCAGCGCTCGAGGCCCAACGAGCGCTCTCGCGGCACGCGTGGCCGGGGGACATCGAGCTGATGGTCCGGATCGCACTGCACACCGCGGAGGCCCAGCTGCGCGACGAAGGTAACTACTTCGGCGTCGCGCTGAGTCGCTGCGCGAGGCTGAGGGCGATCGCCCACGGTGGGCAGACGCTTCTGTCGCGCGCGGCGTACGACCTGGTCGTCGAGCGGTTGCCGGAGGACGCGACACTGGTCGACCTCGGGTCCCACCGACTCCGCGATCTCGGGCGGCCGGAGCACGTGTTCGCGCTCGCGCACCCGGACCTGCCCGTCACGCGTGAGCCGGTGTGGTCACTGGACCGGGTGCCGAACAATCTTCCAGACCAGCTGACGAGCTTCGTCGGACGCGAGCACGAGCTCGAGCAGCTGATCGAGATCCTGGGCGAGACCCGGATGCTGACGCTCACCGGCGCGGGCGGCTGTGGCAAGACGAGGCTTGCAGCGCAGGTCGCCGCGGACACGCTCGAGCGCTTTCCCGGCGGGGTCTGGTGGGTCGAGCTGGCACCGCTCGCGCACGGCGATGCGCTCGGCCAGACGATCGCCCAGACCGTCGGCGTGAGGCCGCTCCCCGGGCAGTCTTCACTCCAAGCCGCGGTCGCCCATCTCGAGGAGGCGCGAGCGCTGGTCGTGCTCGACAACTGCGAGCACCTCCTCGATGAGTGCTCACGCACCACAGAGGCGCTGTTGCACGGCTGTCACGAGCTGACCGTGCTCACGACCAGCCGAGCGCCGCTCGGAGTACCGGGGGAGACGGTCTGGCGGGTGCCGTCGCTGTCACTGCCGCGCGAGATCCGGACCGAGCCGGTGCAGGCCCTGGCGCAATCCGATGCCGTGCGCCTGTTCATCGAGCGCGCCACCCAGGTACGCCCGAACTTCACCATCGACAGCGAGAGCGCACCGGCGATCGCCCAGATCTGTCACGACCTCGATGGCATCCCGCTCGCGATCGAGCTTGCCGCCGCGCGCGTTCGAGTGCTCGGCGTCGAGCAGATCGAGGCGGGCCTCGGTGACCGGTTTCGCTTGCTGACGGGGGGATCGCGCTCGGCGATGCCGCGCCAGCAGACCCTGCGCGCGTCGGTCGACTGGAGTCACGAGCTGCTCAGCGACGACGAGCGGACTCTGCTGCGCCGGCTCGCGGTGTTCGCGGGCGGATGGACGCTCGACGCCGTCGAGCAGGTCTGCGCGGGCGAGGGGCTCGACCGACTGTCGATCCTCGACCTGCTCAGCGCGCTCGTCGACAAATCGCTGGTCACGGTCGACGAGCGCGGCACCTCGATGCGCTACCGGCTGCTCGAAACCGTGCGCCAATACGCGCTCGACCGTCTCCGCGAGGCCGGCGAGCGCGACGAGTTGCGCGGCCGCCATCTCGACGTCTACCTGGCGCTCGCCGAGCGGATCGCGCCGAGGCTCCACGTCGCCGAGCAGACCGCGTGGCTGGACGTTCTCGACCTCGAAGCCGCGAACCTCACGCTGGCGATCGATCGCGCCGTCGAGATCGACGGCGAACTCGCGCTGCGACTCTGCGTCGCGCTGACCTTCTGGTGGAAGCTGCGGGGCAGCTTCGCGCCCGCCGACGCAGCGTACGTACGCGCGCTCGACGCACCCGGAGCCGCGGGCAGCGGATTGCGGGCGCGCGTACTCTGGGCGCGCGGATACCTGCTCGTCTACGCCGGACGCTACGACGAGGCAGTGGCAAGTGCGGGCGAGGCACTGCAGCGCGCACAGGAGACCGGAGACATCTCCACGGCCGCCCGCGCGCTCGACGCGCTCGGCACCGTATACATGTTCCCCGATCCGGCAGGTGCGCGACCGGGCCTCGAGCAGGCGCGTGAGCTCGCGCTCGAAAGCGGTGACGACTGGTGCTTCGTCGACGCGACCCAGATCCTGGCGAGTACGCTCGTGATGCAGGCGGACCTCGATGCGGCCGGCCTGTGGCAGGAGGCATTCGCGATCCTGGAGCGGGGCGGATATGCCGAGTTCGAGGCCTGGCACTGGTGGGGTCTCGGCTGCGTGCTGCAGTTGGAGGGCCGCGACGATGACGCGCTCGAGTTGTTCGCGCGCGCGATCCAGGTCGCGGACGCGGTCGGGGAGCCGGTCAGCTCCGGGGCTTCGCACGCCTCGCGGACGCTCACGCGATGCGACCGCGGCGAGGCCCAGGAGGTGCTGGCGGAACTCGGGCCCGTGATGGAGCGCTCGATCGCCGCCGGCGCCGGGCTGGCGATCCCGTGGCTGCAACTGGCGATATTCAGCGCGCGGGCCGCGCTCGGGGAGTCCGAGCAGACCCGCGCGGCACTGTCGGAGCACATCGTCAGCGGGGCGAGCGGCGGCCCATACGGCACCGTGATCGAGTTGACGCTGCTCGGCCGGATCGAGCTCTCGCTGGGGGAGTTCGACAGCGCGGGCGAGCACGCTCGTGCGGCGATCGAGATCGCCGACGGCAAGCTCGGCAACCCGCTGTACGGCGCCGCGGCGCGCACGCAGCTGGCGGCCGTGACGCTCGCCGGTGGCGAGCCCACCGAGGCCGAGCGCCTCGCTCACGAAGCTCTCTGCGCCGCGGTCGAGTATGGATACCGAGCGCTGATCGCCCCCGTGCTCGACGTCCTCGCGGTCGTGGCCGCGTCGCTTGAGAGCTTCGAGGAGTCCGCGCGGATCGCCGGAGCGGCGCAACGCGCCCTCGAGGAACTCGAACACGTGCGCTGGGAGCGCGAGCAGGCCGCCGCCGCCGCGCTCGCCGAGCATCTGCGAACCGCTCTCGGCGAGGACGAATACGACCAGGCCTTCGCGGCAGGGCACGAGCTCAGCACCGACGAGGCGATCGGATGGCTGCGACGTGCTCGGGGCGCCCGCAAGCGACCACCCGGTGGCTGGGAATCGCTGACCCCGACCGAGTTGCAGGTCGTCGACCTCGCCGCGCAGGGTCTGACCAATCCAGAGATCGCGCAGCGGATGTTCATCTCGCGAGGAACCGTCAAGGTTCACCTCTCGCACGTCTACGCCAAGCTCAATCTACGCAATCGCTCGGAGCTGGCGACGCTCGCCGCACGACGGCCCGCCGAGTGAGTGGGGCTACTGTGCGCGGTCTTCATCGCTTTGGGACGAAGATCGCCCAGGCTCCCGCTCGGGCTCGCGCGAGAACCGCGCGGCCCACGGTTCCGGTTGGACCCGGGCCGCGTTGATCACGCCCGATAACAGTCGGTACCAGCCTGCGGTGATCACCAGCTCGAGGAGTTGATCGTCGGCGAAGTGCTGCGCGAGCCGCGCCCACAGCTCGTCGGAGACGTCGCACGTGTCGTTGAGCTCGTCGGCGAGTCCGATCAGCAGCGCGTCGCGCTCTGACCAGACCGGATCGTCGGCCGTCCCGCGGATGGTCGCCGCCAGCTGCCCGTCGGTCAGGCCCAGCGGCTTGCCGAACGCGACCGCGTGCACGCCCCACTCGTACTCGGCGCCGGTCAGCGCGCACGTGCGGTGGATGATGATCTCGCGGTCGCGCGGGTCGACCCGGCCATGGCCGAGGATGCCTCCGCCGAGCGGGCGCATCCGCGAGCTCAGCTCGTCATGGACGGCGAGCGTGCGAAACAGCGCCAGCGGCTCGAGCGGGCTGCCTGGCGGCATCCACTTGCTGAGCATCGCCTCGGTGTCGCGATCGTAAGGCGGCTGCAGCGGCGCGATCCGCGGCTCGGTCGTGGTCGTCCTCGTCATCGGGTTCGTCGTCGTCCTTGTCATCGGTTACTCTCCTGCTTCGAAAACCAGAGCACTCGCCTGACCCATGGTAGCTTCGAATTCCAAAGCACGCAAGCCGGCACCGCTGCCCGGTCAACCGGTGCGGGGGTCGCGCACCGGGCGGCCGGTGATGGCGGTGCTCGATCTGCTCGGACGCCGCTGGGCGCTGCGCGTGCTGTGGGAATTGCGCGACGAGCAACCGCTGACCTTCCGCGAGCTCCAGGCGCGCTGCGGCGGGATCTCGTCGAGCGTGCTCAACGACCGTCTGCGGGAGCTGCGCGAGGCGGCGATCGTCGCCACCGATCCGGCCACTGGGTATCACCTGAGCGGCGACGGCCGGGAGCTGCTCGAGGCGCTGGCGCCACTCGATGACTGGGCCAAGCGCTGGGGCCGCCGTTCGCAGGGCCGAGGTGTTTGAGCGAACCATTGGTTCGCTGGGACGCCTCGGTCCAGAGAGCTAGGACGCGGCTGGGCGCGAGCCCCGCAAAAAGTAGGCGGTCGCGTCGGCCGCGAGCGCGTCGACCTGGTCGGGGTCGACCATCCCGGCCGTGACGAGCGCGGCGATCCCCTGGATCGTCGCGAACAGAACGAGCCCCACGCGCTCGGGATCACCGCGCTGGAGCGCCCCGTTGCCCTGACCCTGTGTGATCAGGTCGAGCATGACGGCGAAGGCGCGTTCGGCCGCCTCGTTGAGCGCGCCCGTCGGGTCGCGGTGCTTGCCGGCGAACATCAGCTCGAGTAGGTCCGCATCCTCGGTCGCGAAGTGGAT
>DATNKY010000312.1:0-2721 GCA_035603155.1 Solirubrobacteraceae bacterium | reverse complement strand
CGCGGTCGCGTCACGGTTGCCCCGTGCGGCCTGGACGCGCGCGATCTGCTGTTGCTCGAGCGCGGGGTCGATCCGCAGGAGCGACAGCTTGCCCTCGTCACCCTCGGTGAAGCGGTTGACGCCGACGACCGTGCGGCGGCCCGCATCGATCTCCTGCTGGAGCTCGAAGGCGGCGTCGGCGATCTCGCGCTGCGGAAAGCCGCTCTTGACGGCCTCGACCATCCCCCCGAGCTCGTCGATCTTGTGAAAGTACTCGTAGGCGCGCGCCTCCATCCGGTCGGTCAGCGCCTCGACGAAATACGAGCCCCCAAGCGGATCGATCGTGTTCGCCACGCCCGTCTCCTCGGCGATGATCTGTTGCGTGCGCAGCGCGATCCGGACCGCCTCCTCAGTCGGTAGCGCGAGCGCCTCGTCATACGAGTTCGTGTGCAGCGACTGCGTCCCGCCCAGCACGCCCGCGAGCGCCTCGATCGCCGTGCGAACGATGTTGTTCAGCGGCTGCTGCGCCGTCAGCGACACGCCCGCGGTCTGGGTGTGGAAGCGCATCCGCCACGACTCCGGTTTGCGCGCTCCGAACGTGTTACGCAACTCGCGCGCCCAGATCCGGCGCGCGGCACGGTACTTGGCGATCTCCTCAAAGAAATCGATCTGCGCGTTGAAGAAAAAGCTCAGCCGCGGAGCGAAATCGTCGACGTCCAGACCACGAGCGACCGCCTGCTCCACGTATGTCAACCCGTCCTTGAGCGTGAACGCCAGCTCCTGCACGGCCGTCGACCCAGCCTCACGGATGTGATAGCCGCTGATGCTGATCGGATGCCACCGCGGCATGTGCCCGGCGCACCACTGCACCATGTCGGTCACCAGCCGCATCGCCGGATCAACGGGGAAGCACCACTCCTTCTGAGCGATGTATTCCTTCAGGATGTCGGTCTGGATCGTCCCGCCGAGGTGCTCGGGCGCGATCCCCTGACGCTCCGCGGCGACGACATAGAACGCCAGCATGATCGCCGCCGGCGCGTTGATCGTCATCGAGACAGTCACCCGGTCAAGCGGGATCCCCCCGAATAACGTCTCCATGTCGTCGACCGTGTCGACCGCGACCCCCTCCCTACCGACCTCCCCCAGCGACCGCGGATGATCGGAGTCATGCCCCATCAACGACGGCATGTCAAACGCCGTGCTCAAACCAGTCTGACCATGCTCGAGCAGGTACCGGAACCGCTCGTTGGTCTCGGCCGCGGTCCCGAACCCCGCGAACTGGCGCATCGTCCACAACCGCCCGCGATACATCGACGGATACACCCCGCGCGTGAACGGATACTGACCCGGCAGCCCAATCGTCGCCAGATCCTCCGGCAGGTCACGCTCGGTGTAGAGCGCGTTGACCTCCTCGCCGGACAACGTCTCGAACGGAGCATCGCGCTCCGTCACCAGGCCATAGGCCCTGCGCCACTCGTCGTAGCTGACCGGGACGTTGTCGAGCACGGTCATACAGACCAGTCTAGGGTGCGCCACGGGGTACGATCGGCCGATGGGGCTCGAGGTGCTCGCGATCGTCAAGCACGACTGTCCGGTCTGTGACCAGCTCCTGCCGGCGCTCGACGCGGCCGGCGCCCGGCTGGTGTCGCAGTCAAGTGAGGAGCAGACCCTGCGACAGGCTCAGCGGCTCTCGCTCTCGCGGGTGCCGGAGGTCGACGCCGGGCTCGCGCTGTCCGAGCGCTTTGATCCAGACGCCGTACCGGCGGTGTTCCTGCTCGAGGACGGCACCGAGCGCGAGCGGGTGATCGGGCTGGCTCGCGATCGGCTGTCAGCGCTGATCTCGCGAGCGGGCTCGACGCTCGAGCTCGACGGCCTGCCGGCAATGCGTCCCGGCTGCGCATCGCGCACCCGCGATCCGGAGGTCGCCGGGCGTCTCGCGGCGCGCCGGGCGCGGGCCTCGGGCCAGATCACCGCTCGCGAACTCGAGCTCGGTGGCCTCGAGGATCCGTTCGAGGCGATGCACGAGCGCGGGCTGACCGATGGCCTGCCCGTCGTCCCACCGACCCCCGAGCGGGTCGTCGCGATGCTCGACTACAGCTCCCGGGGTCCCCAGGAGCTGGTCGGGGCCGTGCCGCCCTACGGTGGCCGCGCGACGGTCGAGAAGGTCGCGATCAACGCGGTCATGGCGGGGTGCGCGGGGCCCGAGCTGCCGATCGTGCTCGCGGCGGTAGAGGCGGCCTGCCGCGAACAGTTCGCGCTCCACGGGCTGATCGCGACCACCGCCCCCGCGGGACCGGTGATCGTCGTCAGCGGTCCGTACGCACGGCGCGCCGGGATGAATTGCGCCGTCAACGCGCTCGGCCAGGGCAACCGCGCGAACTCGACGATCGGGCGCGCGGTGCAGCTCACCGTCCGCAACGTCGGCGGCGGCCGGCCCGGTCGCGAGGACCGCGCCGCCCACGGCCAGCCCGGCAAGCTCGGGTTCTCGTTCGCCGAGCGCCTCGATGAGACCGCGCCGTGGCCGGGCCTGGCGCAAGCGCGCGCCGGACTGCGCGATGACGAGACCGGCGTGACCCTGTTCGCGGGCGAGGCTCCGCGCCTGGTGCTCGACCAGCTCGTCCGCGACCCCGCGGCGCTGGCGGCGTCGCTCGCGGTCGGACTCGAGCACGTCGCCTCCCAGCGCCAGCGCGTCGCCTGGGACGCGATGCTGGTGCTGGGGCCCGAGCACGGCCGGATCTTCCG
>DATNKY010000215.1:0-2290 GCA_035603155.1 Solirubrobacteraceae bacterium | reverse complement strand
GGTGATCCGGTCCCCGGACACGAGCTCGCAGCGCTTGACCTGTGCCGCGGAAACGTAGACATCCTCGTCTGACGGGTCCGGCGGCTGGACGCGGACGAAGCCCGAGCCGTTGGCGAGCAGCTCCACGACGCCGTCGACGAGCTCCTCGTCGCCCGAGCCCCGATCGGCTTGGGCGCCGTCCTCCTCGGGCGCGGATGCCTCGGCGGCGACGTCCCGGCTCTCGTCGTCCTCGCGAGCGGCGTCGGCACCAGCGTCGGCCTCGTCGCTGGCGCCAGCGTCAGCCTCGGCACGGGCCTCGGCGTCAGCCTCGGCACTCGCCTCGGCGTCAGCCTCGGCCTCGGCCTCGCCGGAACGGGCGCCCGTGCGTCCCCGTCCACCGCGGCGGCCGCGGCGGCGGCGCGTGGTCGCGCGTTCCTCCTCGTCGTCCTGCTGCTTGGCCGGTTCGTCTTCGTCACCGGCGCGCGGCGCGGCGCCCTCCTGCTTGGCCGGTTCGTCGTCGTCACCGGCGCGCGATGCGGCGCGCTTGCGCTTGGGCGGTTCGTCGTCGTCACCGGCGCGCGACGCGGCGCGCTTGCGCTTGGGCGGTTCGTCGTCGTCAACGGCGCGCGGCGCGGCGCCCTCCTGCTTGTCGAGGATCGCGTCGATCAGCGCGGCGCGGCGCAAGCGGCGGTAGCCGTCGATCGAAAGCTCTGAGGCGATCGCGTGTAGGTCGGCGAGCGGGCTCGCTTCAAGCGCGGTTCGGTCAAGTACTGACATGGGACTCCTTTGGTTCATCGGTGGGCTCCGGTCGCGTTGGGCCAGCGACCGGCGATTGAGCCGTCAATCTAGCGTGCCGTGCGGCGACCCGGGTTCTCGGTGGCCACTACCGCTCGGCCGGTGCCTGCTGCTCCCAGCGCAACCCATCGACGAGCCGCAGCTCGGAATCGACTTCCACCTCGCCGTCGAGCGCCGCGCGGACCGCGAGGTAGTCGGCCGCCGCCGCGACGTCGTGGACGCGCAGCATGTGCGCTCCCGCCTGCACCCCGTGGCCGATCGCGGCGAGCGTCCCCGCGAGGCGGTCGCGAGGGCCGCGGCCCGTGATCGCACCGACGAAATCCTTGCGGGACACCGCCAGCAGCAGCGGTCGGCCGAAATCGTGCAGGTCCCGCAGCGACCTCAGCACCTCGACCGTCTGGGCCGGGGTCTTGGCGAAGTCCGGTCCCGGGTCGAGCATCAGCTGCTCAAAGGCCACCCCGCGCGCTGTCGCAAGCTCGATCCGCTCGGACAGGAACTCCCGCACGTCGGCGACGATCCACCCGTCGTACGTGGGGTCGAGCACTTTCTGCTTCGGGGCCGCGCGCGTGTGCATCAGCACCAGCGCAGCGCCGGTCTGGGCGCACACGTCGGCGAGCTCTGGGTCGCGGAGGCCGCTGACGTCGTTGACGATGCTCGCGCCGGCGGCGATCGCGGCGCGCGCGACCGCCGGCTTGTAGGTGTCGATCGAGACGCGGGCGCCGAGCTCGCCGGTGATCCGTTCGATCAGCTCCGCGACTCGCCCGATCTCCTCCTCGGGCGCCACCGCCGGCCGGTTCGTGACGCCCGATTCGCCGCCAACGTCGATCACCTGCGCCCCCGCTCGCAGCAGCGATCGCGCGAGCGTCACGCGCGCGTCCAGCGTCTCGTTGAGACCCGCGTCGGAGAACGAGTCCGGGGTCGCGTTGACGATCCCCATCAGCCACGGCCGGCCGCCGAGCTCGAGCTCGCCGTCGCAGGTCGCGAGCACCCGCGCAGGCGCGCTCATGTCGCCGCCGGCGGTGCCGGGGCCGGCCGCCAGCCTCGGTAGCAGGCCGACCCCTCGAGCATCGCGGCGTGGGCACGGCGGCACCCGGAGCAGTGGCCGAGGTGCTCGATGAACCAATCGTCGTCGGCCGCCGGGACCGCCTCGCCATCCTGGCGCGGGGTCGCCGTCCGGAGCGTCCGCTCCCGTTCGGGACAGTCGTTGGCGGCCGGCGGCGCGCCACGCAACTCCGCCCGCAGACGCAGCCGCGAGCGTGCGAGCAGAGGCGCCACTGCGGCCGTGTCGATCCCGATCACATCGGCGATCTGATCGTATGGGAGCCGCAACAGCTCACGCAGTGCGAGCGCCTCGCGCTGGCGCTGGGGCAGCCGCGCGCTTGCGGCGGCGACTTCCCGCGCCACCGCGGAGGACAGCTCGCCGCCGGGCGCCAGAGCGCCACCGTCAGCGACGGGCTTCCCGCCCAGTCGGTCGCGGCAGGCCCCGCTCGCGAATCGCAGTGCAGCGACGAGCTCG
>DATNKY010000128.1:0-4444 GCA_035603155.1 Solirubrobacteraceae bacterium | reverse complement strand
CGATCGCAAGAACGTGAGCACATCTGACAACCCAACAGAAAGGAGCGGCACATGTGCCGCTGGCTCGCATACTCCGGCTCCCCCATCCTGATCAAAGAGGCGCTTTACGAGGGACCTAACTCCCTCGTCGGCCAGAGCCTTCATTCCCGACTCGGCGCCGAGCCGACCAACGGCGATGGGTTTGGCGTTGGCTGGTACGGCTTGCCCGACACACCGGGCGTCTTCCACAGTACCGAGCCGGCCTGGAATGACAGTAACCTACGCGAGCTCGCGGGCCACATCAGCTCGCCGCTGTTCTTCACTCACATCCGCGCGGCGATCGGCAGCGCCGTGCAGCAGACCAACTGCCACCCGTTCCGGCATGACCGCTGGCTGTTCATGCACAACGGCTACATCAACGAGTTCGCAAAGATCAAACGCGACCTGGTTCTCGCCGTCGACCCTTCGCTATACCCCGAGATCCAGGGCCAGGCGGACACCGAAGTGCTGTTCTACCTCGCGCTTACGCTCGGTCTCGAGGACGACCCCCCCGCCGCGATCGAGCAGGCGATTGGGCTCATCGAAGCGGTCGCCGGCCGCCACGACGTCCCCCACCCGTTCCAGGGCACGATCGCGACCACCGACGGCGAGACGATCTGGGCGTTCCGGTACTCGAGCGAGAGGAAATCCCGCTCGCTGTTCTACACCACAGACGTGCCGACACTCCGCACGTTGTACCCGGACCGGAAGCTGTTCCAGGAATTCTCCGATAACGCGCGGCTGATCGTCTCCGAACCGCTCGGCGACGTCGCCGGCGTCTGGAACGAGGTACCGGAATCAGCCTACGGCGTCGTCGGGCCAGACCGCGCCGAGATGCGGCCGTTCCAGCCCAAGGCGCCATCAACCGCCGTACCAGTCGCCTGACGCAAGCCTCCTGAATTCGGAAACCGAACCGCGCGGATCACCCAATTCGGGGGATGCGCGCGTGACACGTTCGCGTAGGTTCGTCGTGTTCCGGGTCGTTCCCCCGTCCTTGATCTGGTCAGCGTCGAGGTCCGGCCGGGAAGCCGTCGTCACGTCCGGCACCGGTGTCGGCAGCCCTCATGCCGGACCAGCTCTACAAGGAGGATCTGGAAATGCAGCAGCAGACAAAACCAAGCGATGGAGTCGGCTCCGACGGTGAGAGCCTAGATGTCCTCGCGACCCGCTTCGGCGGCCGTTTCCTGCACGAGGAGGCCCCCGCCGAGCAGATGCCGCGATCCGGGATGTCTTCGCTGGACGCGATGCGCCTCGTTGGAGAGGAGCTGCTGCTTGACGGGATGCCGATGCGAAACCTGGCGACGTTTGTGACGACGTGGATGGAGCCAGAGGCGCAACGGCTGATCGTCGAGAACCTGCACCGCAACTTCATTGATCACGCCGAGTACCCCAAGACCGCCGAGATCGAGCAGCGCTGCATCCGCATGCTCGCAAACCTGTTCCATGCTCCGTCAGAGACGATGGGAGCACGAACGCAAGGGTCTTCCGAGGCGATCATGCTCGGTGCGCTGTCACTGAAGTGGAAATGGCGCAAGCGCCGGGAAGCGGCGGGGAAGTCGACCGATCGTCCGAATCTGGTGTTCGGCGGAGACGTGCACGTCGTCTGGGAGAAGTTCTGCCGCTATTTCGACGTCGAGCCCCGGATCGTTCCACTCAAGCCCGACAAGTACACGATCGGCCCGGAGGACGTGGAGCCGCACGTGGACGAGAACACGATCGGGGTGGCGGCCGTGCTCGGAACGACGTTCACCGGCCACGCGGACGACATTGGTGGGATCAACGACTTCCTGGTCGGGCTCAAGCACAAGGACGGGATCGACGTGCCGCTACACGTCGATGGGGCGAGCGGAGGCTTTGTCTGGCCGTTCCTGTACCCGCATTCGGAGTGGGACTTTCGGTTGGAGCAGGTGCGCTCCATCAACGTCTCCGGACACAAGTACGGCCTGGTCTACCCGGGAATCGGGTGGCTCGTGTTCCGCACAAAGGAGGACCTGGCCGAAGATCTCGTGTTCTACGAGAACTACCTCGGCAAGCGCGACGCGACGTTCACGTTGAACTTCTCCACCGGGTCGGCGATGGTCTTGGCCCAGTACTACAACTTCGTGCGCTACGGCTACGACGGCTACAGCTACATCATGCACACGATGCAGGCAAACGCCCAGAGGCTTGCCTCAGAGATCGCCGCGGCCGGCGAGTTCGAGATCATCGGGGCCGAAAACGCCGAGCAGCTTCCGCTGGTGGCGTTCCGGCTCGCGCACGAACACAGCTATGACGAGTTCGACATCGCCGCGCAGCTCGCGTCCGAGCGTGGATGGATGGTTCCGGCGTACACGCTGCCGCCCAACGCCGATCACGTCAAGATCATGCGTGTCCTAGTCAAGGAGACGCTCGGGCGCTCGATGACTACCGCCCTCGGTGCGGACATTGTGGAGGCGTGCGCGACCCTTGAAAAGAAGGGCCGGGTGCATGACATCGAACGAGAGCGCGTGCACACGAGCACGGGGTACTGACCGACACCGGCGAGACGACTGCGCTTCGCGCAGTCCAGGCGGAGCTTTGGCCTGCGAGTAGGGGGAGGGTGGCGGCTCAGGGCCGATTCTCAATAACGTAGACGTCACGTGATCGAGCCCCGGGAACATCGGCAGCGCCAGATCGCCGAGGTCCTTGCCCGGTACGGCCTTAACTACCTTGCAAACGCCGTCGGACTCGAGCGCCTGGTCTCGCGCGAGCGCGCGCTGCGTGGGCGCAAACCGCGCGAGCAGCACACACCACCGGAGGATCTGCGGCGGGCGCTCGAGGAGCTCGGCCCGACGTTCATCAAGCTCGGCCAGCTCCTCTCGACAAGGGCGGACCTGCTGGCCCCGGAGTATCGGACTGCGCTCGCCAAGCTGCAGGACGCGGCTCCGGCGATTCCGACGGACGTGGTGCAGGAGATCGTCGCTTCCGAACTGCATACCGGCACGTCGGACGCCGTTGCCAGCTTCCACGCGGAGCCGCTCGCCTGCGCATCCATCGGGCAGGCGCACTTGGCGACGCTCCTGGACGGGACCGAAGTCGTTGTGAAGGTACGCAGGCCAAACGTCGTCGAGGTCATGGATCAGGACCTCGAGATCATCCAGAACTTCGCGGCACGGGCGAGTCGTCGCTCGAAAGCGGCAGCGCGCTACGACCTGGATGGACTGGCCGACGAGTTCGTGCAGACCCTCCGGGCGCAGCTCGACTACCTCCAGGAGGCGCGCAACGCCGAGCGCTTCGCCGCCAACTTCGCGGGCGACTCGTCCGTGCAGATCCCGCGCGTCTTCTGGGATCTGACCACCTCCCGGGTGATCACGCTGGAACGGATCCGAGGGATGAAGGTCACCGACATCTCTGCGCTCGACGAGGCCGGCCTCGATCGCCACGACCTCGCGCAGCGCGCCGCCCAGATCGTGGCGAAGATGGTGTTCGAGGACGGCTTCTTCCATGCCGATCCGCATCCCGGGAACTTCTTCATCGAGCCGAGCGGGCGCGTCGGGATCGTCGACTTCGGGATGGTCGGCACGCTCGATGACGCCCTCCGCGAGCAGCTGAGTCGGCTCCTGATCGGTTTCCTGCGCCAGGATCCCGACCGGCTCGCAGACGCGTTGCTGGCGCTCGGGACCTCGACCGAGCCCGTCGAACGTGCCCGCCTGCGCGAGGACCTGGCGGGTCTGCTCGAGCGCTACTTCGGTCTCAGCATCGGCGAGATCTCACTCCGCGCCGCGGTCGGCGAGGTACTGGTGATCGTCCGCCGCCATGGCCTCAGATTGCCGCGCGACCTGGCGCTGCTCCTGACCGTGCTCCTGGTGGCCGAAGGACTGGTCGCCCAGCTCGACCCTCAGTTCCAGTTCGCCGAGGCGCTCGCGCCGTATGCCCGTCGTCAGCTCCTCGCGCAGCTAACTCCCGCTGCAATCCGACAGCGCGTCGGGCACTTCGGCGCCGACCTCGCGGAGCTCGCCGTGGACTTCCCCGGGCGGCTCGACCGCCTGCTGAAATCGGTCGAGTCCGGCGGCCTGGAGGTGCGGCTGCGAGCCGACGAATTGGAGTCGCTGCTCACGCGCGCCGAGCGCATCGGCAACCGGATCGCGGTTGCGGTGTTCGCCGCCGCGACGATCGACGGACTCGCCGGGCTGGCCGTCGAGCGCCGGCGCCGTAGACGAAAGTCACTCGCCCAACAGCTTGGCCCCGAGTTCGGAGTGGCGGGCCTTGTGGCGCGCAGGCGCCGTCGTCGCCGATGAAACGCTCGCCTGGCCACGCGGCTTCGTCGTCCGGAACTGCGACGGGCGAGGCTCAAGGGGTGATGACCGTCTTTCCGTCGGAGTGCGCGTTGGGGTCCAGCGTCGGCACGTCGTCGAGCTTGATGAGCTTGATCGGCGGCACGACGATCGTTTCAGTGACGACCAGGTCA
>DATNKY010000543.1:0-3091 GCA_035603155.1 Solirubrobacteraceae bacterium | reverse complement strand
TCTCTCGCGAGCACGAGAATCAAGACCTAGATCCACGAATCACCAGGCGTGTCGCCCCCCGATCGGCACCGTCCGGAACTTCTGCTCCGGCGCGACCGGCTCTCAGAGCAGCAGCCGGGATCTCGCAGCCGGTCGGGCGACGAAGCGGCAGGCTTCGCTGGGCGCGCTCGTCGCCTTCTGCGTCCGAGGCTAAGGATGCGCGTCCGCGGAGGCCAAATGTCCGAGACCTCGCAAGGCAGGTCTGCCCGGTGCGCGGTCTCAAAGAGCAGCGGTTCTCATAGCCCGGGCACGATTCGGCATGCTTGCCAGCAAGCGACCTCCGCCAGACCTGCTTGCAGGTTTGCTGCCTTTCTGCTAACCTGCAAGCAGGCGCAGTTCCCTCCCAAGGGACCCAGGCAAGCGTTCATGCCGGTCTCATAGCCGTCCGTGGACGCAAGGCCAGCGGATGCCTCGAGGCTACGCGATCAAGCGGGCGATGCCCACCGTGTAGATCCCCGGCGCAAGCGCGAACGTGTAAATCACAGCGGAACCGAATCACGGACCCGCTCGGCGTTCAAAGCCGACGCGCCGATCGCGTAGACGTCAGCGACGAGACGCTCGGCAACCGGACGTCTCGGGGAACCGGCGCGCTCCCAGATCATCCCGAAACGCACGACGCGCGACGGACTGCGGGACAATGCTCGCCAACACTTCCCATCCGCGAAGGCTGAGGCGTCTCACCGGCTCGGTTGTGCCCGACCCTGACCTGCGCTTTCGGTGGGCGACCCGCCCGAGCGGCAGTCCGCAGCCGAATTCCCCGTCGGCGACGATGCAGCAGCGGTTGAAGGCGCTGTGGTTCGGTTTCCCTTCGAGCCCTCTGCTCGTCAGGTCCGGCGATGCAGCCGATCGGCGGGGTCAATCGCCGCTGAGCTCTTGAACGAGCCGGTCAGAAAACTCGACGTCGAACGGAAGCTGGATCAGTTCCCGATCATCGAGCACGAGACCTTCGTGCGCTAAGACGCGACGCAATTGCCGCCATGCGAGTTCCGGGGGTCGTGGCCGTTCGGGATCCTTACCGACCAGACCGAGGATCACCTTCTCCACTCGTGCGCGACCGACTCGGTGCTCGCCATAGAAACCGCCAAAGCGGGCACCGACGGAGCCGTCGGTGGCACGCAATCGCCGGCCGTCGGCGAGCTCAACGAACAGATGCCCCCCGACAGACAGCGTCGCATCATCTGCTGACGGCTCAAGATCGAGGCGCGCGCCAGCGCGTGTGAGCCGATCGTTCACCAACGCGTCCTGCTTCTCAGACGAGTCGCCCCGGCGACGCGGACGTAATCAAGGTCGATCATGCGGACATCTTCTCGCGCCACGGACGCGACGCAAAGCCTCGATCACTTCCGCTGTGCCGAATAGGCGGCCGCGCTACACGTCAGTGACATGCCCGTGGCGCTCGCCGACTCCTGCTCTGAGGCTGTGACCAACCGGAGCGGCAGCCCGCGCCTGGGTCCTGCGTGGGCGACATCGCAGGAGTCTCGATCCGCTGGTGGAGGTCCTCGCGTCGCGGCTGATGATTCTCAGCTGCGCGCGTCCAGGCGCTCGGCGCCGGACCGGATGGGGCAGTGCTCTCCCGGGGGGATAATGATTTGACGATGGGCTTCGACCTCGAACTCTTGGAGGCGCTCAACAGAGTCGCGGTTGAATCAGTCGCCGCGGGGCGTCTTCCGGCTGAGGATGTGCTGCCCGGCGTCAGAGCGCTTGACCTCTGGTCCGAGGGACCGAACGGGGCGATGCTTTTGTGGGTCGACCGGGGAGCGCATGGCCTCGGCGAGCCCGAACTCCACGACGTCATCGTTACGCGTGTCGATGGAACCTGGCGGTTGATGGGCGGTGCCAGCTCCACCATGGAACCGTGGGATGAGCTCCTCGCTAGTTTTCCACCTGGCCTTCATCGCGTCGGGGGAAGCTCCGCATCCCAAAGGCCGCTAGGTCCGGTTTTCGTGACCTGGGCCATCGCCACGCCAGAAGTGGCGCTCGTTCGCCTTCGCGACGCTGATGGCGAAGTTCGAGAGCGCCTACCTGGGCGGCACGGCTTCGTCGTGTTTGGGGTCACCTCTGAGGACCCACTCACCTCCGTCTACGCCGTCAACGGGGCAGGCGAGGAGTTCCCCGGCCAACCGCTCACGCTGTGGGCTCCGCCAAGAGACACGGCGATCAACGCCTGATTGCGGAGACTGACCGGGACGTTCGGGGGCTTCTCCTTCGGGCTCGGCGGCGACCGAAACAGCAGCCGGCTGCTAGCGGCTAGCTGGCGACGAACCAGAAGCCTGTCGTAGCGATCAGGTCTGCTGCCCAGGCGCAGCCGGCTGAGGGTGCGGCCGGTATTCGAGCGTCAGCGTGGTGCCGCGGCGATATTCCTTGCCGGCGTCCTCGATATTGATCCGCCGCAGCATCCCGTCGGGATCGACGGTCACTTCGACGGCCAGCGGGTCATCGGTCTGCCAGATTTGAGGCACCGGGACGCCGGCGCCGAACGCGGTCCCGGTGAATCGCTTGCACCGCCCAAAGATCGTGTCCTCGTCGGCGGTCTCGGTGATCGTCATTTGATCGACGACATCGAGTACGTCAAACGGTGTTGGCTCAGTCCACGCGGTCGGCTCTTCGATCTTGTGCGGGTCGGTCTTGTATAGATGCCCGTTTCGCAGGATCCGCCATTCCCCGCCGCTCCCGTTGTGGTACTCGGCGTTGTCAGACCCAAAATCAAACGGGTGCTTGCAGACCCGAGTCGCGCCGCGCTTGTACATCGCGCCGAAACCGGCCTTTGTTAGCTGCTTCGCCTGTCCCCAGAAGCGCGCGGCCTCCAAGTTGCCCTTATCGGTCAGCGACTGCTGCAACGAGGGCCCTCGGATCGCACCGGTCCCGAAGTCGATCCACAGTCGGTCGCTGACCCGTGCACTCGCGACCGACTGTGTGAGGACCTCGCGGTCGACGCCCGACGACATGCAGCGATGCTAGCTCGCACACGGGCCCGGTCGGTCGACATCTCGGCGTCAGTCGGCGCGCTGCTGCTTGCACGAACCACCAGGTCCCGTCGGGCGTCATCGCGCCG
>DATNKY010000388.1:0-2076 GCA_035603155.1 Solirubrobacteraceae bacterium | reverse complement strand
CAACACGACGTAGACGAGCACCGCAGCCCTTTTCAGGGCTTGGGGTTCTACACGGAGGGTGAGGCCAAATGGTTCTTCGGTCGCATGACCGAAAGGAGGATCATCCTCTCGCATCTTCGGACCGCTCGGCTGACGCTGCTGTATGCCGAGAGCGGCGTTGGCAAGAGCTCCCTCCTCCGCGCCGGGGTTGCCGCGCGACTGCGCGAGCTCGCGAGGCGATCGGAAGAGGCGAGCCGGTCGCCAAGGTTCGTCCCCGTCGTGTTCAGCGCATGGAAAGACGAGCCGGTCGAAGACTTGATCGCGGAGATCGCACGCCTTGGCGGCGGTGTTCAGGCGTCCAATGGTGCCCCGAAGCCGGCGCCCACCGGATCTCGCAGTGCCCTGGCGAGTGCGATCCGTGATGCGGCGAATGCACTCGATGCAACGCTGGTCGTCATCCTGGATCAGTTCGAGGAGCACTTCAGCTACCGCCTCGCCCACCGTAGCCCGGACCGCCTGGCTGACGAACTCGCGGAATGCATCAACTCCCCCGACGTGCCGGCCAACTTCCTGATCGCGGTCCGAGAGGACGCCTACGGCAGGCTCGGCGATCTGTTCAGCGGGCGCATCGGGAACGTGTACAACAACTACCTGCACCTCGAGTACATGACTCGCGAGGCTGCCCGCGACGCGATCGAGAAGCCGGTTCAGACCTTCAATGGCGAGCACGATCCGCGGGAGGCGATCTCGTTCGATCAGGATCTAGCGGATGCCGTGCTCGACGAGGTGCGGCGAGGGAACCTGGAGCTCGGCGCACGGCGCCCCGACCGAGACAGCAGCGCCAGCTGGGGACCCGGCGACGGCGACAAGATCGAGACGCCATTCCTCCAACTCGTGATGACCCGGCTCTGGGAGTGCGAGCGCGCACAGGGGTCCCGCGTCCTGCGAAGGGCGACTCTGAACGGACAGTTGGGTGGCGCCGAAACGATCGTACGCAACCACGTGAGTCGCGCTCTCGCCGGACTCGCTGGACTCGAGCTTGAAGCCGCAACTGACATCTTCGGCGACCTTGTCACCCCGTCCGGGGTGAAGGTTGCTCACACGGTTGACGACCTCGCCCAAATGACGGCCCACTCTCATGAGACGGTCGAAGCGGTGGTGGCCAGGCTTTACGAGGAGCGGATCCTGCGAGCGGTCGATCCCGCGCCGGGCACATCCGAGCCTAGATACGAGATCTATCATGACCGGCTCGCCGGCCCGATTCTCGACTGGCGTGACGAACAACAGAACGGCCGACTGGAGCAAGCCAAACAGCTCGCTGAGCTAGAGGCTGAAACTCAGCGCGCGCAGGCCCGTCGGTTCAAACGCCGGGCCTGGATAATGCTGGGCCTCGCCGTAGGTCTAGTCGTTCTCCTCGGCGCGGCCGGGGGCCTTTGGCTGTACGCACGTAACCAGAGCATTCACGCGCGTCAGGAGACCGCCGAGGCCACGTACGTCGGGCTCACGGCTCGAGCGCAATCACAGCTCATCAGCCGCCCCGACATCTCACTGCTTCTCGATCTCGCGGCCTACCGCGTGCGGCGACGTCCAATCGCCGAGCGCAGCCTGGTCGCAACACTTGCCGCGGTCAAGGATTCTGGGACCATCGGCATCCTGCATGGCCATACGGACGCGGTCGAGAGTGTCGCCTTTAGCCCCTCCGGCACAATGTTGGCGTCAGCAAGCGCGGACAGGACGGTCAGGCTCTGGCGGGTGACACCGCAACGCCACTATCCGCTCGGGGCGCCATTGCGCGCCGGCCAACCTCTCTACGACGTCGCATTTGCCCCGAACGGCCGGACGCTCGCGTCGGGGAGCTACAACGAGGTAATTCTGTGGAACCTCGCGCGACGCGCGAAGCAAGAGACGATTCCCTTCGACCACGGCGCTGTGTCGAGCGTCGCGTTCACGCGAACTGGGAGCCTCCTCGCAGCAGGCGGCTCCGACGGAACGGTGCTCCTGTGGAACAACGCCACACGCCGGGCTAGGTTTCTGCCCGTCAAGAGTCGTGGGCCCGTAAGGAGCATCGCGTTCAGCCCGGACGGACAGATACTGGCC
>DATNKY010000300.1:0-18360 GCA_035603155.1 Solirubrobacteraceae bacterium | reverse complement strand
GGCGGTCTCGCCTGCCGCCGCTGGACACGGTCTCGCCGGTGAGATAGCGTCCACGCAATCGATTGCGTGGGTTCGCCGCGTGTGCGGGGAACTCGGCAGCACGAATGCCTGAAATGCCCACGACGCTTGACTGCGAGCTTTTCCGGGACGTGTTCGGGAGCGCCGAGATGCGCCGTGTCTTCGACACGCGTTCGATGCTCCAATCATGGCTCGACGCGGAGGCGGCCTTGGCGGCCGCCGAAGCCGACGCGGGCGTGATCCCAAAGACCGCGGCAGACCGCATCCTCCAGGAGTCCGACGCGCAGAATTACGATCTCGACGAGCTACGGCGGGGGATCGATGAATCGCGCCATCCGCTCGTCCCGGTGGTGCGCGCACTGGCCGAGCGCTGCGGCGAGGACGGCGCCTACGTCCACTGGGGGGCGACGACGCAGGACATCACCGACACAGGGATGGTGCTGCAGATCCGCGAGGCACTCCCGTGGCTGATAGAGCGCGTGGTCGCGGCGCGCAGCTCGTGCGTGCGCCTGGCCGGCGAGTTCGCCGACTCGCCGATGGCCGCACGAACCCATGGTCAACAAGCCGTACCGATGACCTTCGGGCTTAAGGCCGCCGGTTGGGCGGATGAGCTTTCGCGCGTCCACACGCGCTTGGTTGCATCGCGAGAGACGATCTCGGTGGCCCAGCTGGGCGGTGCCGGGGGGACGCTGGCCAGTCTCGGTGACGATGCCGACCGGGTCGTCGAGGCTTTCTGCGAGCGGCTCGATCTCCACCGCCCGGAGATCTCCTGGTTCGCCGCCCGCGACCGAGTCCGCGACGTCGCCCACGCGCTCGCCGAACTGGGCGCCGGGGCCGAGCGAATCGCCGCAGAGGTGATCCGGTTGCAGGGCACCGAGACCGCCGAGCTGGCGGAGGGCGACGGCGACCAGCACGTGGGATCGAGCACGATGCCTCAGAAACGCAATCCGATGATGTCGGAGTACCTGGTCGCCTCCGCCCGCCTCCTGCGCGGTCCCATCGACGTGCTCGCCAATGCCACCGCCCATGCCGGAGAGCGCGACATGTCGCTGTGGGCGGTCGAGTGGCAGGCGGTCCCGCAGGCATTCATCCTCGCCGGCGGCGTCGTCGAGAAACTCGCCGAGCTCGTCTCGACGCTAGAGGTCGATGTTGCGCGTATGCGCGCCAACCTCGACCTGACCAACGGGGCGATTCTGGCCGAGGCGACGATGATGGCTCTTGCCAGAGATCTTGGCCATGAGCGCGCACACGCCGTCGTCCGCGCGGCCAGCCGAGAGGCGGCCGCCTCGCAACGCGGCCTGCTCGCGGTGCTTGTGGATGACCCGCAGGCCGGACCGCTCCTGGACGACTCCCTCCTGGCCAGGCTACGGGATCCCGGGACGTATCTGGGGATGTCAGCCGATCTGTCGGCCAACGCCGGACGCTGGGGGTAACCGGGTGCGCACTCGGATACCGATGCGGCCGGGTAATCGAGTTCATACGAACGGAGGGTTTCGCTTATGAGCGGTGTCGTGGTGGTCACGGGAGCAGGCAAGGGCATTGGCCGGGCGACCTGCGAGCGGCTGCGCCAGGACGGGCAGCAGGTGGTCGCGGTCGACATCGACGAGCCGGCGCTCGGGGAGCTCGCCCGGTCGCTCGGGGACGGCTGCATCCCGCTGACCGGAGACATCGCCAAGTGGAGCACGCACGAGCAAGCCGCGCAAGCCGCCCGCAGCGCCGGCGATCTAACCGGATGGGTGAACAACGCGGGCATCGACGTAATCGGCGCGGCGCACGAGGTGGACGAGCAATCGTTGCGGCAAGCGCTTGACGTCTTGCAGATGGGACCGATGTTCGGCTGCTCGATCGCGGTTCGCGAGATGCTGCCCAAGCGCAGCGGGGCGATTGTCAACATCTCCTCGATTCAGGGTGCGTACGCATTCCCTCGGTACTACGCCTATCAGGCCGCGAAGGCAGCGGTCGCGATGATCTCTAAGGGCATCGCCACCGACTACGGCAAGTACGGAATTCGCTGCAACGCCGTGCTCCCCGGGGCGATCGACACGCCGATGACCCGGGAGGCACTGGAGCGCGACGTAGGCGGCGATATGGCTCAAGCCCTGCAAGGCGAAGGAGAGCTCGCGACGCTGGGGCGAATCGGTCAGGCAGCGGAGATCGCCGAGGTCGTCACGTTCCTGCTGTCTGACCGGGCCTCCTATCTGAGTGGTGCCGCGATCCCGGTGGACGGCGGAGCTACTGCCCGCTGCTTCCCGTACCCGTCGATCGAGGTGGCCTAGCTCGGGTCAGCCCGAAACGCGCTCGAGCGCCAGCGAATGTCCCGACAGCACGCGGGGACCGGAGTCGGTCACGACCGCGATTTGCTCGACCCGCAAGCCCCAGTTCTCTGCGTACGTCCCTGGCTCCAGCGCGACGACCATCCCGGGCGCCAGCACTGTCTCGCTGCTGGCGACGATCCTCGGCTCCTCGTGCCAGGCGAAGCCGAGCCCGTGTCCAGTGTGATGGGGGTAATCCCAGCCGTCGTCGCCCATCACCGCGCGCACCGCGGCGTCTACGTCGGCGCTGCGCACGCCGGGTCGGAGCATTTCGAGTCCGGCCTCGAGCGCTGAGCGGGCTGCCAGATGAGCACGGCGCTGTTCGTCGGTCGGCTCCGCATCGACGAACGTCGAGCACGAGTCTCCCCAGACGCCGGCCAGTCGCGGAACCAGGTCGACCAGCACCAGATCGCCCCGCCCGATGCTCCGGGTCGACGGGGGTCCACCGACCTCGGCCGAGCGCGGACCGGAGACGAGATCGGCGATCACCGGGATCCTGCCGCCGGCCTGTGACTCCATCGCGGCGCGGACGTGCTGCCACACGTCGAGCTCGCTCGCACTCTCGAGCGCTGCCTCTCGGGCAGCGGCCTGCCCGGCGTCGCAGAGCGCGATCGCGGCCCGGATGTCGTCGATCTCGTCAATCGTCTTGATCGCGGTCATCTCCGCGAGCACGCCGACCGATGGACTGCTGTACGACAGCGCGGGCAGCGCGCCCACAGGTACCGACGAACCGTCGACCATCCACCGGATGCCGTTGCCGCCGCTGCGATCGACCGCCTCGGCGACGCTCCGCCGAGCACCGGCGACGCGCTCAATCGGGCCGACGGTGAAGCCTTCGTACGCGATCGTGTTCGCAGACTCCTGCGCCTCGTCGGCCGAGCACACCAGCACCGGCGCGGACGAGCCCGAGGCGACGACGATCGCGGGCAGCGCGAAAACGTTTGGGCCCGTCTCGATGTCGTAGGAATGGCCCGTCAGCATCCGCACGATCCCGGGGTCGGCGGAGATCAGGCCATCGGCATCGAGCCGCTGCAGGGCGCTTGTCAGACGTTCGTCACTCATGTTCTCCCTAACTCGGTCGTGATCGGGCTCTATTGCGGATCCACCAACGGCCGGACGGCGATCTCGAAGCTGCGGCTCTGGCCGGCCTCGAGTTGATGCGCCTGACCAAGGTCGCGCGCCGTCCGCAGGCCGAGCGTGTGCGGGACCGACGATGGCTCGATCACGAGCGTCTCGGCGAGCTCGCGCCAAGGTCCGCCGCTGGTCCGGACCTCGTGCCACATCCACAAGTGCGGCAACCAGCTTGTGTCCCAGATGAGCTCCAACCCCTGGCGGCGATCGCGATTGTGGACCCTCAGACGCCCCTCGGGCAAATCGGCGACGATCAGCAGGCGGCCGCGCGGGGTCCGCAGCTCGGCGCGGTCGGCGCGCTCGAGGGTGCCGTCCAGAAGCCGCACCTGCGGCCACTGCGCCGCGTCCGCCGGCGGCTCCGCGGGTCCCTTTGTTTCATCGACCTCGTACGCGCGCCCGCCCGCGAGCGTGATCTCAACTGACGGGTCGAGCAGCTCGATCCCGAGTCCGACGTGCTCGACCCAGACCAGCGAAGCGGTCCGCTGCGCCTGCACCGTCGAGGTAACCAAGACCGTGTCATCGGCGAGCACAAAGCGCCGCTGCACGCGAAGCCCGTGGCCCTCCCAGTCCAGCCTGGCCGACTCGGGGGTTAGGTCGCTGACCTCCCAGGAGTCCGTCGACGCCCGCCCGTGGAAGCCGTGCTCGACCCCGTCGACCACGCAGGAGTTACCGGCGTTCGGGACCAGCAGCTGCCAGCCGCCACGGTAAGCCCGCGTCCACGTGGTCTCATCAAGCTCGCCTGAAACCGGCTCATCGGAGGCGAACGGAGGACGACCGAGGAGCTGACGTCCGGTACTCAGGTCGATCAGATCGAGCACCTCGCCGCCGTGACGGGGATCGATCCGGACCGCGACCGAGGTAGACGTGAGGTTGATCATTACAGGGGCTCGAGCACCGGCGCCGAATGCCGTTGCGGGCCGCCCCCACGCACCTCTGGGGCGATCCTCCAGGCGTGAGACAATCGTTTGTGTGAACTTAGTGCCAGCTCGGCCCGACGTCAACTTGCCGCCCAACGGCAACCCGGAGGATCTGCTCTATGAGTCATGACACGGCTAGTAGGACGGCCCGCGATACGGCTGAGCTTCAGCGCGCGGCCCGCGACCATCTCTGGTCGTCGTTCGGCGGCCCGGGAACCTACGCCGAAGACGAGCCGATCGTGCTTGTCCGGGCGGACGGTAGCGAGGTGTTCGACTCCGATGGCAAGCGGTACCTCGACGGGATCTCGGCCCTCGAGGCGATGGTCGTCGGCCACGGGCGTCCGGAGCTCGCCGAGGTGGCGGCGGCACAGATGAACGAGTTGGCGTTTCTCGACCTGTTTCGCTACTCCTCCGTGCCGGCGATCGAACTCGCCGAGCGGTTGGCCGCGCTGACGCCGGGCGACCTGTCTCGCGTCTTTTTGACCCCTGGTGGCGCGGAGGCCGACGAGGTCGCGATCAAGATCGCGCTCCAATATCACCATCTCAACGGTGAGCCGGCGCGTCAGAAGATCCTGACCAGAGCGGGAGCGTTCCATGGCTCGACGGTCGGGGCGATGGTGCTGGACGGGAACTACTGGGCGACGAGCAACTACATCTACGAGGGCTACGCGACCAGGGGGCGCATCGTGGCGCCGCCCGCGTGCCCGTCATGCGATTGGGGCAAGGGTGCGCGGCACCTTCCGTGCCCCCATCGCGTGGAGGAGACGATCCGCGCCGAACGGCCCGAGACCGTGGCGGCGGTGGTCGTCGATCCGGCCGCCTCGGCGATCGCAGTGGCGGTCCCGCCACCCGAATACCTTGTCGAACTTCGGCGGATCTGCGACGAGTACGGCGTCCTGCTGATCGCTGACGAGGTCATCACCGGCTTCGGCCGCACGGGCCGGATGTTCTGCTCTGACCATTCCGGCGTGGCCCCGGACCTGATGACACTGTCAAAGGGGCTGTCATCGGGCTATGCGCCGATCGGCGCGACGGTGGTCTCGGAGCGCATCGCGCAGCGCTTCGTCGACTCGTCGCTTCCGACTCTCCGCCATGGGCACACCTACGGCGGCCACCCGGTCGCGTGCGCCGTCGCGCTCGCCAATCTCGAGATCATCGAACGCGAACGGCTGTCCGAGCGGGCGGCCGAGAACGGCGCGTACATGCTCGATGGCCTGTGGAGCCTTGAGCACCACCCGACGTTCTGGGACGCCCGCGGCATCGGGCTCCTCGCCGGCCTGGAGCTGGTGGCCGATCGCGAGGGGAACGACTTCGATAACCCGGGCGTCGTCGGCACGCGGCTACGCAAGGTGTGCCGTGCCAATGGCTTGATCACGCTGCCGCTGCATCCGGGTGCCGTGATGTTCTTCGCGCCGCCACTCGTCATCACCCGAACGGAGATCGACGAGCTCGTCGATGTCTTCGATCGATCGCTGACGGAAGTGGAGCGTGAGCTCGGGGTTGGATGAGCCGGCCGCGGTCGTGAGCGTCCAGAGCCCGGCTCGCGCGTCGGCTCACACCGGCGCGTCGAGCGTTCGCTCTGACCCTGAACTTCCGTCGAGGCGATGAGCGAGCTCGTCGCACTTGTCACCGGCGCCGGACGTGGCATCGGCCTGGGGATCGCCCGCGCCCTGGGACGCGAACACGGCTGGACGGTGGTTCTGGGCGATCTGGCCGGCGAGCGCGCCGGCGAGGCGGCCGACGCGCTGGCGAAGGAGGGCCTGCGAGCCGACGCCACCGGTCTTGACGTGACGAGCTCGGGATCGTGTCGCACGGGAGTCGACGCGGTCCTCGCCCGCCATGGTCGGCTCGACGTACTCGTCAACAACGCCGGCATCGCCGACTATGGGCCTGCCGAGACGACCGCCGAGGAGGACTGGTCGCGAGTGATCGACGTCCTGCTCACCGGGACGTTCCTGATGTCGCAGGCGGCGTACGCGCCGCTCGCCGCCAGCGGTCACGGCGCGATCGTGAACATCGGGTCGATCGGCGGCATGGGGGGTTGGCCGATGCGCGATGCCTACGGTGCCGCGAAGGCCGGCGTGATCAACCTGACCCAGACCCTGGCCACCGAATGGGCCCATGCCGGGATCCGCGTGAACTGCGTATCGCCGGGCACGATCGTCACGGAGATGGCAGCGGAGGCCGAGCGGCGTGGGGTCGCCTCGCTGGCGCGATATGCCGCACGCTCCCCCGTCGGTCGCATGGGCGACGTCGAGGAGATCGGGGCGGCGGTCGCGTTTCTGGCCTCTGATCGCGCCTCGTTCGTCACCGGCGCGAACCTACGCGTCGACGGAGGATGGGTCGCCTGGCTCAATGCCGCCGGACACGGCTATCCGGAGGCGGAGGGGTAGCGTGACGGCCGATCGGCGAGTCGTCGTGGTCACGCGGGGCGAGTCGGAGCGCTCGCTGGCCATCGCTCGGGCTTTCGAGCAAGAGGGAGCTCAGGTCGTGCTGGTCGCGCGGGCGGCGGTCGACGCGCCGCCAGGGGTCGAGCTGCGGATCCTCGGGGCCACGGACCTCGAAACCTGCCGGCGCCTCGTTGCCGACATCGTTTCTGAGCGCGGGCGGATCGACGTCTGGGTCAACGGCTTTGTCGCGCCCGAGCCCGGCGAGGCCCTGGCCGTCGATCAACCTTCGCACGTCGTCAGCGCGGCGATCGAGGACACGCTGCACGGCTGCCTTGCCGCCGCCCCGCCGATGATCGCGCGCGGCGAGGGCGTGATTCTCAACCTGTCGACCGTGCTCGCCACACACCACGAGGGCGAGCACGCGCTCGAGAGCGCTGCGTCGGGTGGCGTCCGCTCCCTGACCCACGCACTCGGGGTCGAGTGGGCACCTCGTGGCGTTCGGGTCGTTGGAGTCGCGTGGGGCGCCGCGGCGAGCACGGGCGCGTCGTTGCAGCGCGTGCCTCTCCAGCGGGACCTGACCAATCGTGATCTCGCCGAGGCCGCCTCGTATCTCTGCGGTCCCGGGGGCTCGTTCGTGATAGCGGAAACGCTCGTCGTCGACGGCGGGCTCACCACCTACCAGATGTTCTGAGGAGACCATGCCTGCCGACCCGATAACGGACGTTCATGCCGCGACTGCGCGCTTTCCACTTCCCAGCCCGTTGAACATCGGGGCGCTCGAGATGACGCACCGGGAGTATGCGTTCGTCAGAGTCCGCACCGAGGGCGGTCGCGAGGGCAAGGCCTTTGCTCTCTCACGTGACATGCCGATCGCGGAGATCGTGCGCTCGGTCTTCGCTCCGCGGCTGATCGGGGCCGACGCCGACGTCATCTCAGCGCGCTGGACCGACATGTATCGCGCGACGATCCCGATCGGCCGCGTCGGCGTCGTGATGCGAGCACTGAGCCTGCTCGACATCGCCTTGTGGGACGTCAAGGCGCAGCGCGCGGCGATGCCGCTGTGGCAGCTCCTGGGCGGATTGCGTCCTGATCTGCCCGTGTCGATGGTCGCCGGCTACCTCTCCGAGGGCACGAGGCCGGCCGAGCTCGCCGAAGAGCTCCTGCGCCAAGCGTCACGCGGGTACGCGCTCCTGAAGGTCGCGCGTTCGTCGGACCCGCGGCTGACCAGCGAAGTCCTCGGGACCGTCCAGCCCCGGCTCCCCGACGGTTCCCGCCTCGTGGTGGACGGCCTCTGGGTCTGGCGCACCGTGCGGGAGGCGACCGAGGAGATCACGTCGTGGAGCTGCCACGAGCAGCTCGCCTGGATCGAGGACCCCTTCCCTCCCGAGGAGGTCGAGCTGTGCGCGGCGTTTCGAGCGGCGTCCTCAGTTCCGCTCGCGCTGGGCGACGAGCTCTCAGATCCTCACGCGTTCACGGCGCTGTTCAGCAAGGGGGCAGTCGACGTCGCGCGCGTCGACGCCACGGCCATCGGAGGCGTGACGAGCGCGCTGAGCGTCGTGCACCAGGCGAATGCCGCGCACGTGGAGATCTCGCCCCACGTCTACCCGGAGGTCCATGTGCACCTCGCCGCCGCGCTCCCAGGTTGCGTCGCGGTGGAAACGTTCGATCCAACCGGCAACAACTTTGATCTCTCCCACAAGTTCGTAGGCGGCGGGCCGGAACTCATCGACGGGCGAATGCACGCGCCCGAGGTGCCGGGACTCGGGTACGAACTGGACTGGGAGATGATCGACCAGCACGCCTGAGCGCGGGGGTTTACGACTACAGGACGCGTCTCGGAGCCTCGTACGTGGCTGGCTTTGCGGAACGGCTTTGACCTGGCGGGTTACAGGCGCGAGACGAGTTCGGCCACGATTTCGGCAGCGGGCTGTGGCTGTCTGGCGAGCGCAACGCTCTGTCCGGCCCACAGCGATAGCGCCTCGATCTCGCCGGTCGTTCCAACCAGCGGGGGCGCCGGGGAATATCGAACTATCGGGTCGCCCGAAGGGAAGTGCGCTATCACCTGACCCTCTCCCGGCCGACTACCTGGTGGCGGCCGGCCTGCGGTCTCCCACCTCTCGGCCGTTGAGTTGTGGAGCGCGCGGTGAGGAGCGTCCGGCCATCCCACCTCATAGAGGTTGGCGTACCACTCCGCATCGGTCTCGGTGGCGGCTATCAGGAGGCGCCGATACTCGTCGTGGATCGGCATCTCGCTGGCCAACAGGAACCGAGTGCCGAGCCAAGCGGCCTGCGCACCAAGGGCAAGCACGGCCGCGACTCCTCGAGCGTCGCCAATCCCACCCGCGGCAATGACCGGTACCGGTGCCACCGCGTCGACTACCGCCGGCACCAATGGGAGCGTGGCCACGCCACCCGATACGTGCCCGCCGGCCTCCCAGCCCTGCGCGACCACGATGTCCACTCCACATCCGGCTGCACGCCGCGCTTCCTCGGCACTCCCGACGGTATGCATGACGAGCCCTCCGGCGTCATGCACCAGATCGACGTAGCCGTCGGGATCGCCGAAGATGAACGACACGATCCGCAGACCAGCAGAGAGGGCCTGATCGACTCGGCGGTGCTGATCCGACGTGAGAGCAAAGTTGCCGCCGAACGGACGATCGGTCAGAGTCGCTGTTTCGCGGACCAAATCTCCGGCGTCGTCGAGCCACCATAGCCCCATGGTGCCGAGGCCGCCGGCATTTGAGACCGCAGCGGGCAGCCGAGCGTCTGCCGCCATCGGCGCAGAAACAATCGGGTGGTCAATCCCAAGCATCTCACACACCGGCGTGTGGGTACTCATTGGGATGGGCCCCTTTCTGGCGCGCGCGGCGCCCGTTGACTAGGCTCAATCTAGACCCCGAAAGGCTCCGATGGCGCCTGGGCTACCACCGGTCCACACGCGTGCCGCGGACCGGGGCTCCGGACCCATGGACCAGCGGGCAGCGAGTGGACGGGACGGCGGCCATCGTTCTCGTCACTCCTCAACCACAGGAGCAGATCATGCGCAGCGACATCGCCCCCGGCGGGACCTTCCCCGACTACGAGTTGCCCGATCACGAGAGCCTCCCTCGAAAGCTCAGCGAGATCCAAGGCGACGACCCCCTGATCCTCACGCTGGCGCGCGGCAACTACTGCCCCAAGGAGCACCAGCAGCACCTCGAACTCGCCGCCAACTACCCGAAGGTCGCAGTGGCCTACACGAAGATCGCCACCATCTCGACCGACACCCATCACTCGAGCCAGGAGTTCCGCGCGTCGACCGGCGCCCAGTGGCCCTTCCTCTCCGACCCCGAGCGGACCGTCCAGAAGGATCTCGACATCCAGGAATACACCGACCCCGAGCACGACCCGATGATTCCCCACACCCTCGTGCTCAAGCCCGGTCTGGTCATCCACAGCATCTACAACGGCTACTGGTTCTGGGGACGTCCCTCCTTCGTGGATCTCTGGCACGACCTGCGGATCGTGACCCGCGAGATACGCCCCGACTGGGATCTAAGCAAGCCCGGGCTCCACGAAGCGTGGGACGCGGGCGACTACTCGCCATTTCACGGATGGGACAAGCGCGCCCCTGAGTCGATGCCGTCCTCTTATCATTCCTGACACCGCCGGTTGCCACCGCCCCTGGGTTGCGTTGCACTCAACGTTGCACTCAACTTACCCGTGCGTGCGTCGTTCGAGGCGTTTCGGTTCGGAGATCTTGTTCTCGCTTCGAGTCGGACGTCGCGTCGAGCAAAGCGCGAGCTACTGAGCTAACCGCCGCGTAGGCGGCCGAGCTCTGGGGCGGGTTTCTGCCGGAAGATCATCCAATTGCGGTATCGCGTTCGGTGTGAAGACCGTCTATGGTAATCATGTCTACATCGTGCCCAGGTGCTGTACGCGTCGCACGATTAGCTGTCGCGGATCGGGACAGCCGGACTACCCTTAGTAGAGTGGGTGGCGCCCTGCGACTGCCGTGCCTGCCGCCGGGAGCTCGGCAACGAGCTTGTCCAGCTGTTCAACCACAAGAAGGTGATGCGTAAGGCCAACCCGACTAGGCCGCGCTGAAGGAAGTCAACGTACGAGTGCGCCCCCAAATCCAGGGGGTAGCTGCGTGGCCTGGGCTGCACCTGATCAAACGAAACCTCGGGAGTATCAATTGAAACGATTGACCCTTGCGGCGAGCCTTGCGCTCGTCGTTTTCATACCCACGACGGCGGTGGCGAAAGAACCCACCGCCCGCCACCGCGGTGTCTACGAGTACCTGTACCGGCACACGTCCGAGAAGTTCGGACGTCGCGCCCCCGGCCGAAACATCGTCCGCGATGGACTGCCCGGTCGGTCCCCCAGTGACGCAGACGTCGTCCGGTCTATCGGCGTGCTGGAGCGAACGCTGGCGTCGTCGCCACCGGTGAGTGACGCCGGTCCCACCGCGGCTGGCGCGTCAGTGGCGTCCGCTAGCTCGCCTCTGCCGACCTGCACCTGGCAGCCGGAGTCCGGCGGGAACCCGTCCGCAGTGAATCCGAGCTCGGGCGCTGGTGGCTACTACCAGATCATGCCGTCCACTTGGGCCGCGTACGGCGGGACCGGTGCTCCGCAGGACGCTCCGATGAGCGAGCAGACAGCGATCGCTCAGAAGATCTACAGCTCCCAGGGGCCGAGCGCCTGGACCAACTGCTAACGAGAGCGGGGAGGGACCGGCAACGGTTCCTCCCCGAACTCCCGCCGCTCAAGTGGGCGGTGTCATCGACGTAGGACATCAGCCTTAACTAGCCGTCAACGTGCCGTCGCTTGTACGTTCGGTCGAAAAACTGGGCAAGTTGAATATCAAGAGGGGAAATGCGACGCCCGATATCCCAGGTTGTCAAGTACACGCGGAGCGTCTTAAAAATGTTCTCCCACCGCGGATGATGATTCGCTTTGTCGGCAAAGTCAGCGACGTCCGACATAAACGCCAGTACATCGAGGAAAGTCAGAAACACAAACTCCCTGTGCAGCTCGACGCGTCTCTCCGTCGGGGTTTCGGGCAACTGGCCCGTTACCGCGACGAACCGAGTGCCGCGCCGAGCTCGAATGGTGCGAGCTGAGGAGCCGCGACGCGCGCTCCGCACGGATGCCGTTCCGCCAAGGGCGTGTCTCTACGCGTCTTGGTCGGCGACGTGCGAACGGCGCGCGGTCAGCCGGTCCGCGTCACGCAGCCGTTGTAAGGGGCGGCGGCCCGGCAGGCGCGTTGCTCGTTGCGCGACGCCTGCTCCTCGTTGAGCGTCGCCGCCTGTAACGCCCCCTCGGCAGTGATGAACGACGTCAGCACGTCGCTGAGCCGCTGAGTCAGCGTGGGGTCCGAGTGCTCGCTGCTGATCAGCAGGAACAGGTGCCGGCCGTTGTCGTTCGCGATCGTCGTGAACAGGCTTGACCGGTTGCTCTCAGCGGCGCCCGCGAGATCGGTCGCGAACTCATTGGTCGTCGAGAACAGCTTCGCGCGGCCGGGCTCCGGCAGTCCGCGGAAGGCCGAGCTCCCGAGTAGCGCGACGAGCGTTGTGTGCGCCGTATCGGCGGCGGCCTGCGCGGTCTGCAGCTGGTTCGCTGAACTGCTCACCGATGCATCCGCCGCGTTGAGCGTCCCGATCGCACTCGCGCCGTCGATCGTGTCGGTGACGACGAATTGGGCGCCGACCGCAATCCCGAGCGCGACGACGACGGTGACCACGTACATGCGGTGACGCTCACGCGGCCCGGGGACCAGCTGGTGCAGCCACGAGAGCCCGGTGTTGAAGCCGACGGCGAGCGTGCCGACGGTCAGGGCGAGCACGACGAAGCGGATCTCGAAGTCGCTCGGGGACACGTCGAAGGTCCCGTTGATCGCGACGAGCTCGGCGGCCGTCGCGAACAGAATCACCGCGATAATCCCTGCCGCGACGAACCGGCGCCCGACCGGACCTCGCGCCGCCGACGACTCGTCCCTCCGCCGCCGCTCCGCCTCAGTGCCACGGCCGACGAGCGCGCCCCCGAACAGCAGTACCGGGATCAGCGCCACGGCAACCTGAAATAGCGTCTGGGTCGGTGACGAGGTGGGCACCGGGTCACTCTACGCCCGTCCGCGCCCACGAGGACTCGATCCGCACCTGCAGCTCGCGTGCATCGCCGATGCCGATGCCAGATCACTTTCCGAGCTCGCAGCTGAGCGCCAGCGCTTGCGCCATGCAGCCCAAGCTGCCACCCTCACGGCAGCAGAGCTGACCGACACCACGTTCACGATCAGCAACCTCGGACCTTTTGGCGTGACGCGCTTGAGCGCGTTGGTCAATCCGCCTCACATTGCAGGTCTCGCAGTTCCGAGCACGACCCCTCTGCACTGGGCTTCGGCGAGCGGGGAGCCGATGGGAGCCCGGCCTGTGCCTGTCTCTGAGCTGCGAGCACTGCGCGCTCGGCGGCAGGCACGCAGCCGTGTTCTTGGCCGATCTGGCCCAGCGCTTAGAGTATCCGTCAACCATCCGAAATGAAAGCCACACACATGACTGAGCCGCTCGCCTCTGATCTCGCAGATCGCTTCGTAATGCACTCCAACCGGGTCGCCCCTTCGATCGTGTTCGAACGTGCCCAGGGGGTCCGACTGTGGGACGTCAACGGCAAGGAGTACCTCGACTTCGTGTCTTCAAACCACGGGCCGGCAATGGTCGGACACAGCCACCCTCGGGTGGTGGAAGCCATTCAGAAGCAGGCCGAGCAGCTGATATCCACCGCGATCATCTACGACAATCTGCCCCTCGTACGGTTGTGCGAGAAGATGTCGCAGATCACTCCGGAAGGCCTCGACAAAACGTACATATGCCCGGGCGGAGGGGAAGCCAACGAGGGGGCCATCAAGCTGGCAATGCAGCTAACCGGCCGCGACGAGGTCGTTTCGGTGACGGGTGCGTACCACGGCCAGTCGATTGGAACGATGTGGTTGTGCGGGGTACCGTCGCTGCGAGATCAGGTGCCGAACGCCCTCCGCGCGACGAACCAAATGCAGATCATCGACGGCAATCCTTACCGGGCGTGGCCACACTCGGGTGAAACCGATTGGCAAAGGTCGCTCGACGATTTAGAGAGACTGGCCATAGAGAAGGAAAACATCGCCGCCGTGATCATCGAGCCCATCCAGGGCGTTGCCGGTCATATTCAATTCGGGCGTGAATACTACGAGCGGCTCGGCGAGATCTGCAGAACCAGCGGTATATTGGTCATCGCCGACGAGATCCAGACGGCACTCGGCCGTTGCGGTTCGATGTGGGCATCTGATCTCGTAGGCCTTACGCCCGACATCATCACCACCGGTAAGGCCTTCGGCGGGGGACTGCCATACGGCGCGGTGACTATTCGCAGCGACCTGGTGACCACCGAAACGGAGCAGACTCCGTGGCACATGGTGAGCGCTCAAGGGAATCCGCTCCAGGCTGCCGCCGCCCTTGCCGTCATCGCCATCGTGGAACAGGAGCACCTTGTCGAGCGCTCCCAGAGCCTCGGCGAGTTGGCGACGAAACGATTCCGGGAGATGGCCAAACGTTACGAAGTCATCGGGGACATTCGAGGGCCAGGTCTGTTCATCGGGGTTGAGCTTGTCGAGGACAGAGAGACGAAGGCGCCGGCTTCTGAGGCCTGTGAACGCGCGTGGCTCAATGCGCTCGACGAGGGACTCCTGACGAACTTCGCCGGCATCGACGCGAACACGTTCAAGTTCGCGCCTCCGCTCACTGTGTCTGACGACGACTTCGAGCTGATGTTGGACCGTACGGAGCACGTCGTCGCCGACGTCGACCGGCGCGTCCGGGGTCGATCCCGGGCTGCAGCATGACGTCCGATGGCTTGCTCGAGCTCCGTTCGCCCACCATGGTCGTCCGCTGCCGGCCCGCGTGGGGGTTCGCGATCACAGCTTTGGAGGATCCGAGCACGGGCGTCAATGCGCTATGGACCCGGCGGGGCCACGAGCCAGCGGAGTTCATCCGGTCCCTCGGCGCCGGAGGCGATGACTCCACCGACTCGTTTTTGGACCGCTTCGTCGGCGGCTGGTTTGACATGTTCCCGAGCGTGGGTCATCCAGGCGTTGTAGCTGGCATCCCGACCCAACTTCACGGGGAGGTGCCTCGCCTTCCATGGATCACCGTTAGCGCGGACGCCAGTCATGTCGAGGCGCGCGTGCGGACGCTGCGGACTCCGTTCGAGGTCGTCCGCCGCCTCGAAGTGCACGACGACGGCGTGCTGGTGAAGATGACGATCAAGAACGTTGGGCGCGAGTCGGCCCCTTACGCATGGGGCTTTCATCCCTGTTTCGACCGCGCTGCGTTCGCCGGTGGGCGTATCCATATCGACGCCGACAGCGCGGAAGTGCCGGCGCCGGCCTACGACCCCGCAAACTCCTTACTGCGCGACGGCCAGGAGTTCATTTGGCCTCACGCCGTGCGCAGTGACGGCTCGCCGAGCGACGTCAGCCAGATACCGCTGGAGCGCGACGGTCGACACGAGCACATCTGTCTCACGCTCAGGACCGGGAAGATGGTCGTCACGGCCCCCGCCCTCGACAGGTGGTTCGCGCTTACCGTTGAGCCCGAGGTGTTCCCGTATGTGCTGCTGTGGGAAGACTTCGGCGCCGCCGGTGCGTCGTTCTGGGGAGAGGCGGACGTGTTCACCTTGGAGCCATCGACGAACCCAGGTCGCGGTATGGACGATGCTGTCCGCGCCCATACCGTGCGAACACTGGAGCCTCGACAGGAGATTCAGACCACGGCTAGCGCGGTCTGGGGACGGGGCGAGCCGCCGCACGATCTGTCGTAGCCAGCGCAGCGATGGCTGCTGCGCGTCGGCCGCAGGGTGAATGCAATCGTCGACGAAGCGTCCCTAGAGGACTCGCCGCACGGATGGGGCTCGCTCACCGAAGGAGCCAGAAGACGACCGACGCAGTCTAATCGGCAACATCTCAACTCGCTGCCGGCCCGATGACGAGACTCACCTCGGATCGTGCGGGCGGCTGGGTACGTGTCCTGGTCGATCGCGAACCAGGTTTCGATGCGGCGCACTGGCCCCGGACGCGATCCAGGTGCGAACGTGTATTACGCTCCGTGGATGAGCCCTCCCGCGACTCTTCTGATGTGGTTTCAACTGCGCTCGCCGGAGCTGGCCGAGGACTTCGAGCGCCTGATGGCGACCGATCGGGACATCGTTCGCAACGCGTTGGACACGGTGTCCGATTGGCGGCTTACGCAGCCGACGGACGTGCCCGGGCAGGCGATCGGTCAAGCCGATTACGTGCTCATCGCGGAGATCGTCGAAGTGGAGCGCTTCGAGCAACAGGCGAGCGAACACATCCAGCGCTTGGCGGACGACTTGGCGCATCTCGTCTCGAGCCGGGGGATGCTCGTGGTGCGTCCCGTTCTTTGAAATCCGCTGGCCGGCGGAGAGCGATTACAGCGCGACGTTCGCTGTCAGCTTTGGCCTGATCTCGGGCGGCGCGCCAGCGTTACTTCAGGCAAGCCCGTCTGAACGCTGCGGTTCCGGGTTGCCGGGCCTGACCCGAGTTCGGGTTGACGATCAGGCAGGATTCGTTGACGGCCTGAAATTCGCTGGCCGGTATCTGCTTGAGCTGGTCGACCATTTTGTAGGTCCAGCGGCGGTCGGTGGTGCCTCCAAAGAACCAGTTGCTGCCGTTGTCGGCGAGAATTAGGCCGTAGGTCTTCATCGCCCGGATCACGACCCGGCATGGCTTGCCGCACCTGGACGCCGGCAGTTTGAACCGGGCCGAGAGCCGAAACCGGGCTCCCATCGGCGGGTAGCTGGCGTCGGTGACCGATCCGGCCTCGTGGCGCGCAGGCCAGATGTACTTGGTGTCGGTCGTCTGCGCGGTGAAGCGGATCGCATGGTCGATGTGGCCCGAGGTCACCTCCTTGTAGTTGACCAGGCCGGGCAGGATCGGGAGTCCAGCAGCGTCTGCCGAGGTCCAACCGGCCGGCCGTAGGTGGTTGGAGTCCAGTCTCCAGATCGCGCCCGAACCTGCGGTCGACTTGTTGTCTTGGTGGTAACGAGCGTCGAAGAGTTCGTAGAGCACGCACGTGGTTGGATCGACCATCAGCGCGTGGCGATCGCCGCTGGCGTTCTCGCCGCCTTCGATCGGGGTGTTCGCCGCGAACGGGTAAGGACCTCGGTCACTCTGATCGGCGTAGTTGAACCGCACCTTCGCCATCCGCGGATGCGCCCGGGTGATCCGCCAAGGAATCCCGTATGGGCTCGAGCCGCCGCCTGGACCGTAGTCGGGGTGCAGGTACGTCGAGGCCGCCGACATGTGGTTCAACCATTCCGCCGAGTACGAGTCGACCGGGAGCCCGGTGATCGGCGTGTTCCACACGTTGTCGGCTGGGAACGCCGAACAGTGGGTGCCAGACAGAACAGCGCCTCTTGCGCCAGACGCCGCTCGCTTCCCCACGCGAGTTCTCGCGGCCGCTGGGCCGGTTGCATCCCAAGCCGGCGCAACCATGAGAGTGCCCATCGCGAACAGCAGCGCAACAACGCGACCAACCCGGCCAGGCGACCAACATTGACCTCTACCACGTGCGCGGCGCAACTGGAAGACGTTCTGCTTGGCGGCCATAAACGCTGCGTGATCGGGCGCTTAGCGCCGCCCGACGATCGCGTCACCCTTATGCGTGACGGCGATACAGAGGCGCGACGTGGGGCAGGCGAGCGATTCGATTGCATCCTTGGGAGCGACGTTCTGGAACAGCCAGGCGTTCTTGGCGGCGGTCGGGGTGGTGGAGCTTTCGATCGTCCCCGAGCTGTCCCCAAGGACGCAGAACGCCGCCGAGGAGCACGCGACGGCGTTTATCGACACGTCGGGGACGAGCGTGGTGGCGTGCCATGCGCGGCCGTGAGTCGGTTTCGTCGTCGCCATCACTCGTCCGGCGGCCGTGGGAGCTACGCACAGCGACTTGGTCGGACACGCGACGCCGTTGAACGAGTTGTTGGTGAACTCCTTCGTTAGGTTCCACTTGTTCGAGCGGCCCGGATCCGTCGACGTGTAGACGTCGTCGAGGAAGCCCTCGCCGGTGCTCTGATCGACCCCGACGCACAGCGACTTCAGCGGGCACGAGAACCCCGACATGATCCCCGGGCTATCACCGTTGGAGGGCAACAAGAACGACTTCCAGGCGCGCCTGCCTCCAGTTGGATTGGTCGAGACAAATGCGTTGCCCTGGCCGGCAGCCACGCAGAAGTCTGATCGGCACGCAACGGCGGAGAGCTCACCGGGGGAGATGCTGTCGATCAACGCCTTGCTCCACGTCTTCGCCCCGCCCGCGGGGTCGCGGGAGGTCAATACGTGCCCGTTTGAGTCGACCGCGACGCATAGCGCGCTGGACGGGCAGGCAAGCGCGGTAATTGCGCTGTCCAGATGTGACCGCCTCCAGTCCCTAGCGCGCGTCAGTGGAGCCTTGGCGGTCAAGATGTTTCCGGCTTTGTCGATCGCGACGCAGAAGGACGCCGTCGGGCACTTGACCGCGATAAGCGCGCGTTTGTCGATTGACTGTGGCGTTGACCAGACCAACG
>DATNKY010000746.1:0-2995 GCA_035603155.1 Solirubrobacteraceae bacterium | reverse complement strand
CCATGTCGCCTTCCGTCGGGATTAAAACGTCGGCGCCCTGGATAATGACTTTCGCGGCTCAATGGCTGGCCTATGCGCTCCCCTGCCGACGCTTCGCCTGCGCCCTCGCGAGCGCAAACGCACGGCTGGGGGCCGATGTGGATCGCTACTCCTTCATCGCATCGGACTTGCACCGATTACTCCTTGCCGGTCTCCCGGCGCACAATCCCCTCAGCTCCACCACGAAGTCGACATGGCCTGGCATGATTTCCTCCGCCACAGAATAGCACGACATTCCCCTGTCGGCGGTTCCGGTGTAGCGATCATCGTGAATATCGGAGAATTGCTGGAGTTCCCGGCGACGCTGCTGCGAAGTCTGTGCTCGTCTTGCATCTTGGCTTTGGGGGCCTGCGACAGTCGCATGGCAACCCCGACAGATGTTCGAAGCTGGTCGGAGGCGGTCCATACGCGGCGCGGTCGCATCGGACGACGTCTTACGAGGGCGCAGCCGCCCCCGACGAAACAATCGCAAGGGCGCGCGCCTCGTCGAACGTTCCCCGCGGTCCGTCGGCAACGATACGGCCGGCGCGCATACAGACGATCCGCTGGGCAAGGGCGAGCACCTCGTCGATGCCAGAACAGGCGAGGCAGACGGCGATCCCGTCCGCCGCCAGGGTTTCAATCAGCTTGTGAATGTCGCTCTTGGCCCGCACATCCACGCCGCGCGTCGGATCACTGAGCAGCAGGACGGCCGGCGCCTGCTCCAGCGAGCGGGCAAACAAGACGCGCTGCTGGTTGCCGCCGGACAGATGCCGGACAGGCGCATCGGCCACAGTCGCCCTCACACTGACCTGCGCCATACGGTCACGCGCGAGGCGGCTGAGCCACGCCGAGCCGGGCCAGCGCCAGGGCGCGCAACGGCGGAGCGCCGCGATAGCAATGTTCCAGACCGGCGAGCGATCCAGCCAGAGTCCCTCCAGCTTGCGGTCCGGCGGCATATAGACCAGTCCGGCCCGCAAGGCGTCGGAGGGGTAACTCAGCCGCACTGGACGCCCGCTCACCGCGATCGCGCCCTCCAGGGGCGCAGCCCCGCCGAGCCCCCGCAGCAGCGTGTCTATGCCGGAGCCTTCGAGGCCGACAAATCCGACGATTTCGCCGGAATGTACAGTCAACGAGAGCGGTCCCAGCCTAGGACCGCGAAGCTCCCGCGTCTGCAGCACCGGCCGACCAGACGCGCGAACTACCGGTGCATTGTGAACCGGGACGTCGCCTACCATGGCCCGCGCGATACCTGAAACGTCAATCGTCCCGCGCTGCCAGATGCCGGCCACCTGCCCGTCGCGCAGAACGGTGAGGCGATCGGCGATGTGCGTCGCTTCATCCAGACGGTGCGAGACGAACAGCACGGCCGTGCCCTCGGCTGCGAGCGCCCGGATAATCGATAGCAGTGCGTCCGTCTCCCGCAAAGACAGCGCTGAGGTGGGCTCATCGAGGATCAGCACGAGGCCGCTCGTGCCCAGCGCCCTGCCAATCGCGACGAGCTGGCGCTGCGCGAGCGACAGCCCGGCGACCCGCGCATCGAGCGGAACGACGAGCCCGAGGCGGGCAAGCGTCGCGGCAGCGGCGGCGCGCTGGCGTCGCTTGTCGAGCAAACCGCTCTGATGCAAGGGAAGCGCAGTCGCGGTCACGTTCTCCACCACGCTGCGGTCGGGAAACAGCATGAGGTCCTGGTGGACGACTGAAACGCCGGCACGTCGCGCGGCCGTCACGTCGCCGCCGGGCAGTATGCGCCCGGCCACTTCGACCCGGCCCTCGTCGGGCTGCACGGCACCCGAAAGGACGCCGATCAGCGTCGACTTACCGGCGCCATTGGCGCCGAGCAGAGCCATCACCTCGCCCGCGCGAATGGACAGCGAGACGGCGCGCAGCGCCGGTACGCCGCCGTAGCGCTTGCTCACCCCGTGCGCGGCGATGGCGTCCGGCATCATCCGGCGAACCGCTTCTCCCGCTCCAGGTATTCGGCGACGTTCTCCGTCGTAACGATCTCATCCGCCATGAAATAATTCCCGCCCGGCAGGTTGAGCTTCGGCCCGTTCAGCGCGACACGCTGATAGAGATGCATAATGGGTAGATAGCCCTGCAGGTACGGCTCCTGGCCTACCGTGCCGTCGATCACACCGTCGCGAATCATCTCCAGCGTTTGATAGATCAGGTCAGTGCCGACAATCGGCCACTGCGCCTTCATCTCTTGCTTGACCAACCCGGCTGCCGCAGTATCCTGCCCGCACAGGGGCATCATGGCGGTCAGGTTGGGATGACTCCGTGCGATGTCGCGAATGGTGGAGCGATCGCTCCCCATGTCGCTCGGATCGGTGTTGAAGACGCCGACGATCTCGAGGCCACCGGCCGTCACGCCCTTCTTGGCACCTTCGATCCGCCGGTCCAAGGCGAGCATGCCGGGCGCGCAATTGGTCATCGCCACGGTGCCCCGGCCGCCGGCCAGCTTCGCCAACATCTGCCCTTGCGCCTCGGCCGCTCCGACGAGGTCCTGGCCGAAGAACAGTTCGCGACCACTGTCGGGCGAGTCGCTGTTGGTACAAACGACCACGATGCCTTGCTCGATCGCGTGCTTGATCGGCGCTATCCAGGCATCCGGCTCCACCGGGATCACTGCGATCCCCTGGTAACCCGTCGCCACGAGCTGGCGGAACTGGGCGATCTGAGCGACAGTGTCGCCGTCGGGTACGCCGGTCCACAGCACTTCGACGCCGAGCTGCGCCCCTGCATCCTGCACACCGATCCTGGTGGGCGTGTAATAGGGGGCCGTCGTGTTGTAGCAGGTTATCGCAAGCTTGACCGGCTTCTTCATGTAGGACCGGACCCAGCCGACCCAAGGTGGCGTTTCATCCGCACGCGGCGCGCCCGCGCCCAGGATGCCCGCTGCCGCCCCCGCGGCGGTGCTATGCAGAAAGCCCCGACGATCGAATGGTGGCATTGACACTTCCTCCCTTGATGT
>DATNKY010000615.1:0-7424 GCA_035603155.1 Solirubrobacteraceae bacterium | reverse complement strand
TGACCGTCCGCGTCGCGTAAACGGTCGCCGGCGGTTCGCTAGCGTCTACGACGATGATCATCAAGAAGAGTCCGGAGGAGATCGACCAGATGGCGGCTGCGGGCGAGGTCCTCGTCCGCACGATGAACCTGCTCGCCGGCAAGGTGCGTCCCGGGGTCACGACCAAGGACCTCGACCAAGCGGCCGAGCGTTTCATCCGCTCGCAGGGCGGCGAGCCGGCCTTCAAGGGCTATCGCGGGTTTCCGGGCTCGATCTGCGCCTCGCCGAACTCGATGATCGTGCACGGCATCCCGGGCCCGTACAAGCTCGAGCGCGGCGACATCCTCTCGGTCGATATCGGCGTGGTGCTCGACGGCTGGGTCGCCGACGCCGCGCGGACGTTCCCGGTCGGCCCGATCTCGCCTGTCGCCACGAAGTTGCTGACCACGACCGAGGAGTCGCTGTTTGCCGCCGTGCGCGAATGCCGAGTTGGCAATCGTCTCGGCGACGTATCGCACGCCGTACAGGAGCACGTCGAGGCCGCCGGACTCTCGGTAGTCCGGTCGCTCGTCGGCCACGGGATCGGGCGCGACATGCACGAGGACCCGCAGATTCCCAACTACGGTGCGCCGGGAACCGGTATTCCCCTCGAGGAGGGGATGGTGCTCGCGGTCGAGCCGATGGTCACCGCCGGGCGCCACGGCGTCCGCGTCGGCGAGGATCACTGGTCGATCTACTCGCAGGACGGCTCGCTCGCCGCCCACTTCGAGTTCACGATCGCGATCACTGCCGAGGGGCCGCGGATCCTGACCCCCTGGCACGAGGCCTCGGGCGGCCGGGCCGCAGCGTGACCTGAGCGGCGCGCACGGGAGTTGGCACGCCACCGGCGGCCTGCATCTCGCTCGTCTGGACGCCCCTGACGGTCCGCCATCCCGGGGCCGCGACCTTCTCAGTACCCCTGCTACCATCCCCGGGTGCGCCTGCAGCGGGCCTAGATCGCGTTGCGGGTGCTCCTCGACGAGGTAGCGGCGACCGGACCGGTCTCCAGAGCCCCGCCGAAGGTACCACTTAAATGTTCCCACGACGAGAGCGAAGCGAGCGTGAAAGTACGACCGTCGGTCAAGCCGATGTGCGAGAAGTGCAAAATCATCCGTCGTAACGGGCGGGTGCTCGTGATCTGCTCGAATCCCCGTCACAAGCAGCGGCAGGGCTAAGGGCATGGCACGAATTTCAGGGGTCAACATCCCCCTCAACAAGCGGGTCGAGATCGGCCTCACATATATCTATGGAATCGGCCGCTCCAGGTCGAACGAGTTGTTGGCCAAGGTCGGAATCGAGCCCGACCGCAAGGTGCGCGACCTGACCGAGGACGAGGTCGTCCAGCTGCGCGACCTGATCGACGGCTCGCTGACCGTCGAGGGAGACCTGCGCCGTGAGCGCTCGCAGGCGATCAAGCGCCTGCAGGAGATCGGCTCCTACCGCGGTCTGCGCCACCGGCGTGGCCTGCCGGTTCGCGGCCAGAACACGAAGACCAACGCGCGCACCCGCAAGGGTCCCAAGCGGATGCAGGTCGCCGGCAAGAAGAAGGCAGCAAAGAAGTAATGCCCGCACCCCGTAGACCACAGCGCGGCCGACGCCGCGTGCGCAAGAACATCCCGATCGGGCAGGCTCACATCAAGACGTCGTTCAACAACACGATCGTGTCGCTGAGCGACCGTGAGGGCAACGTGATCGCCTGGGAGTCGGCGGGCGGCGCGGGCTTCAAGGGCTCGCGCAAGTCGACCCCGTTCGCGGCCCAGGTGACCGCTGACGCGGCCGCCCGCAAGGGCATCGAGCACGGCCTACAGAAGGTCGAGGTGTTCGTCAAGGGCCCCGGGTCCGGTCGCGAGACCGCGATCCGCTCGCTCCAGGCAGCAGGGCTCGAGGTGACCGGCGTCAAGGACGTCACGCCGCAGGCCCATAACGGGTGCCGCCCGAGAAAGCGCAGGCGCGTCTAATGGCACGAGACACCTCCGCGCAGTGCAAGCAGTGCCGCCGCGAGGGCCAGAAGCTGTTCCTCAAGGGCGAGCGCTGCCTCACCGACAAGTGCGGCGTCGAGCGGCGCTCGTACCCGCCGGGCGATCACGGCCGCGGCCGACAGAAGCAGAGCGAGTACCGCGTCCAGCTGCGCGAAAAGCAGAAGGCGCGGCGTTACTACGGCGTGCTCGAGAAGCAGTTCAAAATTTATTACGAGAAGGCCTCGCGCCAGCAGGGAGTGACCGGCGAGAACCTGCTGCGGATGCTCGAGTGCCGCTTTGACAACGTGCTCGTGCGGCTCGGCTTCGCCGCCTCGCGGCGGCAGGCGCGTCAGCTGATCTTGCACGGTCATTGGACCGTGAATGGCCGCCGCGTGAACATCCCCAGTTACCAGCTGCGGGATAGCGACGTGATCGCGATCCACCCCCGCTCCTCAGCGAGCCAGGTGATCCGCGACGCGACCGAGTTGACCGGCCAGGTGCCGGCGTGGCTCCAGGCCGACCACGACTCGCTGACGGCGAAGGTGCTGCGCAAGCCGGAGCGGCGCGAGATCGCCGCCCCGGTGCAGGAACAGCTGATCGTCGAGCTGTACTCGAAGTAGCGACGAGACTTAGTCGCGCGCGGCCACCGGGCTACGCGCGGCGGCGAACGCCACCCCTTCGGGGCGGCCTGAAAGCAACGATGTTAGGACGTGAGATGCTTGATTTCCAAGTCCCCCGAATCTCGAGCGAGTCGGTTGACGACACTCGTGGCTCGTTCACCATCGAGCCCCTGGACCGGGGTTTCGGTTACACCTTTGGGAATTCACTGAGGCGTGTTCTGCTCTCGTCGCTGGCCGGCGCTGCCGTGACCAGCGTGCGCATCGAGGGCGTCGCGCACGAGTTCTCCACGATCCGGGGCGTCAAGGAGGACGTCACTGACATCGTCTTGAACCTCAAGGGCATCGTCTGCCGGATGCACAGCGACGCGACCGAGATCGAGGCGCCGCTGGTTGTGACCGGGCCCGGTGACATCACCGCCAAGGACATCGACCTGCCGTCCGGCGTTGAGATCCTCAACCCCGACGCGCACATCGCGACGCTCGAGAAGAAGACCAAGCTCGAGGTCTATCTGACGATCGGCCGCGGACGTGGCTATCGCCCGGCGGAGGAGAACAAGTCACCTGACCAGCCGATCGGGGTGATCCCGATCGACTCGATCTTCTCGCCGGTGCGCCGCGTCGCCTACAACGTCGAGCAGGCTCGCGTCGGGCAGAAGACCGACTTCGACAAGCTCACGCTCGACATCGAGACCGACGGTTCGATCGACCCGCACGCCGCCCTGCGCGAGGCGGCCGAGATCCTGATCTCGCAGCTGGCGATCTTCACCGACGAAGACCGCGTCATGGAGCTGCGTGACGTCACGGCGCCGGGCATGGTCGACTCCGGCATGGTGGGCGCCGGTCAGGTCGGGGGCAACTCTCGCCCGCCGAACGCGATGGACGACATCCTGATCGAGGAGCTCGAGCTCGGCGTCCGGTCCTATAACTGCCTCAAGCGGGCCGGCATCCAGACCGTCGGCGACCTCGTCTCCAAGACCGAGGGCGAGCTCAACGCGATCCCGAACTTCGGCAAGAAGTCGATCGACGAAGTGATCGAGACCCTGCACGCACGCGGGCTAGCGCTCCGCGACGATTAACCTGAGCCAGCAATGCGCCACCAGCGTCAGCGATACCAACTCAGCCGCAGCTCCTCGCACCGCAAGGCGCTGCTGATGAACTTGTCCAAAGAGGTCATCGAGCACGAGCGGATCCAGACCACCGAGGCCAAGGCCAAGGCGGTCAAGCCCGAGGTCGAGAAGCTGATCACGCTCGCCAAGCGGGGTGACCTGCACTCGCGGCGTCAGGCGCTGTCGGCGCTCGGCCAGGACAAGTTCGCCGTCTACAAGCTGTTCGAGGAGATCGCGCCGCGCTACACGGCGCGTTCGGGCGGCTACACGCGGATCATGAAGCTCGGTCCGCGCCGCTCGGACTCGACCGAGATGGTGCTGCTCGAGCTGGTCTGACCGGCGGCGGGCGCCGTTGACGTCGCGCCTGAGGCTCGAGTACTGCGGGACCGGGTTCGCCGGCTGGGCGCGCCAGGACGGTCAACGCACCGTTCAGGGGGAGGTCGAACGGGCGCTCGCGACCGTTCTCCGCGCGCCGTCGATCACGCTCACGGTCGCCGGGCGCACCGACGCCGGCGTGCACGCGTGGGGGCAGGTAGCCAGCTACGACGGCGATCCGGTCCGGACCGACTCGCTCAACGCGCTGCTGCCCGACGACGTCGCGGCCCTGGATTGCTCCGCCGCTGACCCCGGATTCGATGCCCGGCGCGACGCCACCAGCCGTGCCTACTGCTATCGGGTGCTGGCCCGCCGAGCGCGCAGCGCGTACGAGAAGGGGAGGGCTCTGCATTGGCCCAACCCCGTCGACCTCCCTCGCCTGGCGGCGTGTGCGCGGGCGCTCGAGGGGACGCACGACTTCACCGCGTTCACGCCGACCGAGACCTACCACGTTCGTTTCTCCCGCGATGTCCTGACAGCGCGCTGGACCGAGGGGGGCGATGGGATACTCGAGTTCTGGATCGAGGCCGACTCGTTCATGCGTCACATGAACCGGGTCCTCGTCGGAACGATGCTCGAGGTCGCGCGCGGCGCGCGTTCGGTGCAGGACTTCGAGCAGCTGCTGACCGGATGTCCGCGGCCGGCCGCTGGGCCGACCGCGCCTGCCCACGGTCTGTACCTCGTCGGCGCCGGGTACGGCTGCAAACGTGTGCTGTAGCACACTGGTCACAAGTCGGCCGCTTTTCTGGACGAATGTTCGATTGGGAACCGGTGCATAAACCTTTACCATCCTGCCTACAGGAGGGGCGCAGGCGCATCTCGGGGGGCGGCCGCGGCCCGAGCGGTGAGAGAGACGTTCACCATTCGGGCCGCGGCAGTGCGCGTTGTGCGACGGGGCCCGGCCACGGATGGCCGCAGTTCGCGCGACCACAGGCCGGGGCGCCTCCGCGCCTCATAGCATGCATCTGATGCGGGTGCTGCTGACAAACGATGACGGAATCGAGGCCGCTGGGCTGCGGACGCTGCGGCGCGCTTTGGCCGAAGTTCCGTCGATCGAGCTGGCCGTGATCGCGCCCGATGGGAACCGCTCCGCGATGGCGCGCTCGATCACGACCAGGCGGCCGCTGTGGGTCAAGGAGGTCGACTTCGAGGACGGGAGCATCGGCTATGCCACCGACGGGACGCCGGTCGACTGCGTGCGGCTCGCGAACCTCGGCTTGATCAACGGATTTCAGGCCGACGTGGTGGTGTCGGGGATCAACCACGGTTCCAACCTCGGCGATGACATCAGCTACTCCGGCACAGTCGCGGCGGCGCTGGAGGCGATCGTCCTCGGGCTGCCAGGGATCGCGGTCTCGCAGCAGTCGGCCTCGATGGAGCTCGACTTCTCGGCCGGCGCCGGGTTCGACTTCTCGGTCGCAGCGCGGTTCACCGCCCGACTCGTGCAGGAGCTCGAGACCATGCCGTTGCCGCCCGGCACGCTGCTCAACGTCAATGTCCCCGGCTCGGATCCCGAGGGCGTGTCGGTCGCGCGGCTGGGCAAACGCGTCTACCGTGACGAGCTTACGCTGGTCGACGAGGGGTCCGGCGGCCGGCGCTTGTACCGGATCTACGGCGATGCGAGCTACGAGCAAGACGAGCGCGGCACCGACCTCGCTGCAGTAGCGGCCGGGCGAATCGCGATCACGCCGATCCACTTCGATCTCACCGACCGGGACGGGCTCGACGCCCTCCAGCGCCACGACCTCACGCGCCTGATCGCGCCGGCCGCCGATGGGCCCGGTGAGCAATGAGCCCCGGTCGCGGCGCGGCGGCGCACGACCCGGCCACCCGCGCCGGCGAACTGCGCAAGCTGCTCGAGCATTATGGCTACCGCTACTACGTGCTCGACGACCCCGAGATCGGTGACGCCGAGTACGACGCCCTACTCGACGAGCTGCGCGCGATCGAGGCCGACCACCCGGAGCTGGTCACGCCCGAGTCGCCGACGCAGCGGATCGGCGGCGAGCCGGTCTCCGATCTGGTCAAGGTCACCCATCCAGAGCCGATGCTGTCGCTGGCCAACGTGCGCTCGGCGGAGGAGCTGCGGGCGTGGATCCAGCGGATGCGCAACCACCTCGCCCGCGAGGGGATCGACGATCCCGACTTCGAATACGTGGCCGAGCCCAAGATCGATGGCCTCGCGATCTCGTTGATCTACCGCGATGGTGTGTTCGAGCGCGGGGCGACCCGGGGCAACGGGGAGGTCGGCGAGGACGTGACCCACAACCTGCGCACGATCGGCTCGATTCCGCTGCGCCTGGACACCGAGGATCCCCCCGCGCTGCTCGAGGTCCGCGGGGAGGTCTACATGTCGCTGCCGGACTTCGCCGCGCTCAACGAGCGGCGCGCCGAGGCCGGGCTCTCGACGTTCATGAACCCCCGCAACTCGGCGGCCGGGACGATCCGCCAGCTCGACCCGAAGCTCGCCGCGGAGCGCCCCCTGTCGCTGTGGTGCTACGCGATCGGAGTGACCGAGGGGCTGACACTGAACACCCACTGGGAGGCACTCGAGTGGCTGCGAGCGCACCGCTTCCCGGTCCACCCCGACGTCAAGAAGCTAATCAGCGAGGACGAGGTCGTGGCGCAGTGCCGCTCGTGGGAGGCGCGCCGCGGCTCGCTCGAGTTCGAGATCGACGGCGTCGTCGTCAAGGTCAACCAGTTCGAGCTCCAGCGAAGGCTGGGCGTCGTCGGGCGCGATCCCCGCTGGGCTATCGCCTGGAAGTTCCCACCGACAACCGCTGTCACGAAGCTGCAGCAGGTCGCGTGGAACCCAGGGAAATTTGGCGATCTGCATCCATACGCGGTGCTCGAACCGGTCCATGTGGCCGGCGTGACGATCAAGCAGGCGACGCTGCACAACGAGGAGGACCTGGCCCGCAAGGACATCCGTGAGGGCGAGGACGTGATCGTGCTCCGCGCCGGGGACGTGATCCCGCAGGTCCTCTCCCCGGCGCCCCACGTCGCCGAGCACGAAGATCGCCCGCCGCCGCCGCTGCCGCCCGAGCGCTGCCCGGTCTGCGACACGCCGACCGTCAAGCCCGAGGGCGCCGTGTTCACGCGCTGCCCGAACCGCGACTGCCCCGGCCGCCGCTGGCAACTGCTGACGCACTTCGTCGGGGCGATGGACATCGACGGCCTGGGGGAGAAGCAGGTGAGCCTGTTCATGGAGCTCGGCTGGGTCAAGACCGCCGCGGACTTCTACCGCCTCGACGCCGAGCGGATCGCCGAACAGACCGGGTTCGGCGCGGTCTCGGCCGACAAGCTGGTCAAGGCCGTGGAAGCGTCCAAGCGCCAGCCGTTCGGTC